>CALRHC010000017.1 GCA_943359335.1 Candidatus Yanofskyibacteriota bacterium | reverse complement strand
TAGAAAATGAAATTTCTGGTTTAGACAAAGAACTTACTCAGATTCAAGGTAGAAAAAATAGCTTACAAAATGAAGTTGCCAAATTAGATAACCAAATCAGGCAAGCTGAACTAAATATAAAAGGTTTAAATCTTTCTATTAAACAATCCGAAAATAATATTGCTTTACGTATAGAGAGTATCAAAGAAGCTGAAACCAGAACAGAAAAACAAAAAAGATCTTTATCGGAATATTTAAGAACTGTATATAAAAAAGATAGTTTGTCGTTGGTAGAAATTTTACTTGTTAAAAAAGATTTGGCTCAGTTTTTTGAAGAAGCTTCTGCCCTAGAAAATGTTCAAAAAGATGTTAATCAATCTTTAGATGATTTGCATGTTTTAAAAGAGGAATTACAGAAAGAAAAAGATGAGCTAGAAGATAAAAGAGAAGAACTTTTATCTTTAAGAGCTTTAGCGCAGATTCAAAAACAGAATGTTTCTAATCAGAAAAGCCAGAAAAATCAATTACTTTCTCAAACAAAAGGCCAAGAATCTAGTTATCAAAAAATTATTCAAGCCAAGAAAAAAGATATAGCAGCCATAAGAGGTCAGATTCAATATTTGGGTAAGACAGGTGTTTCTGCGGAAGATGCCGTTAAATATGCTACGCTTGCGGCAAAACGAGCAGGGATACGCACAGCCTTTCTTTTGGGTTTATTAGAGGTTGAAACAGGTAGAAGATATGAAGAAGGTAGAATTACGGCTGGAAGTCATACAGGTAATGGAGATTGGTATACCGATCTTTATCAATGCTATATAGATTTAGGTAAACCAAGTTCAGCTGAAAAACAAAAGAATGCTTTTATGCAAATCACTTCTAAATTAGGTTATGATCCTAATAAGATGCCGGTTTCTAGAAAACCTAACTATGGTTGTGGTGGTGCTATGGGGCCAGCTCAATTTTTACCTTCCACATGGCTTCTTTTCGAAGACAGGGTTGCTAGTTTAACTGGGCATAATCCGCCAGATCCTTGGAGAGTAGAAGACGCTTTTACAGCTTCTGCACTTTATTTAGCTGATGCTGGAGCTACCAAAAAAACACCAGCAGCAGAAATAAGAGCTGCTAAAGCCTATATTTCTGGTAGTCCAAATTGTACTAAATATATTTGTAACTTTTATTCTAAAGAAATTCAACGCATTGCGACACTAATCGAACCTAATTTATAAGCATATTAAAATACCCCCGATTCCACGGGGGTATTTTAATATGCGCCTTTATCCCAAGTAATCTTTTAATTTGGGATATTTTTTATATATACCATCTGTAATGTCTTTTTCCATTCCATTTATTCTGCCAGCCTTAACAGAGGCAAAATAAAGTAGCACTAAAATAAAAATTATATGATAATCAACTAAGTAATAATTTGTGCTGGCCATAGGGAAGTTTAAGGCTGGTAAGTAATATAAAACCATAAGCGCAGCGCCTAAAACAGAACTTAATCTTACAAATATTCCTAAAATCAAAGATATACCTAAAAGAGTTAGACTCCATTTGTTAACAAAATTTATGGTTGGCATATAGTTTGTTAAGCTCATATAAAAATCGGAAAAGGTTTTTGCTCCTTTTAAAAAAGCTTCCGCAGACCAAGCTGGGTTTAAGACTTTGGTTATGCCAGCGTAAAAAAATACCCAGCCTAGAGCTACTCGCAAAAGAAAAACAATATTTTTTTGGTACATGTTATTTTAGTGGATTTAAATAATTAATTATTAAATATTTTTCTGCTTCTTTTATTATTTTTTCCATCATTATAATGGCTTCTACAGGATACTTACCATTGGCAGTTTCATCGGAAAGCATAACGGCGTCGGAACCAGAAATTATGGCAAACGCTACGTCGGTAACTTCGGCACGTGTCGGAGTTGGGCTTTCTTTCATTGAAAACATCATTTGAGTAGCGGTAATTACAGGTTTTACAGCGGCTTTGCACTTTCTAATAATCATATTCTGTATAAAAGGTATCTGCTCTAAAGGTACTTCGTTACCAAGATCACCCCTAGCTATCATTATGCCATCTGCGGCGTCTATAATTTCATCGACCTTTTCTACTGCAACTTTCCTTTCTATTTTGGCGATAACCGGAGTTTTGTATCCTGCTTCTTTAATATGATGTTTAATTTCTAAAACATCGTTTTTATTGCCAACATAAGACATTGCAATATAATCTACATTTTGCTTTAAACCAAATTCAAGATCTTTAAGATCTTTTTCTGTTACTGCTTTTATAGCATTAGGGTCAATTTCGTGACCAGATTCTGTTTTGGTACGCGGGCCAGAAAGATCTTGCAAAATAGGAATTCTCCTGTTTAATTCTTTGGCATATTCGCGAACAGTTTTTATATAGTATTCGTGTTCGTCGTAACTACCCCACGAAAAATTAAGCCTAACTATATCCATATGATGGGCCACCATCTGTTTTATTATTTCTTTTTCTTTAGATGCTGGGCCAATCGTGGCAACAACCTGTGCTCTGGAATAATCCATTTTTTATTTTATTTTTTCTATTTTTAATAATCTATTATATTTTGAAACCCTTTCGCCACCATGTGGTGCACCGGTTTTTATACCAAAAGTTCCAAAGGCAAAGGCTAAATCTGCAATAAAATCGTCTGTAGTTTCACCACTGCGGTGGCTCACAATACATTCCACATTATTTTCCATAGCTAGTTTCATTGTTTCTAGTGTTTCAGTAAGTGTGCCAATTTGATTTGGTTTTATAATTATAGCATTTATACTTTGTTGGTTTATAGCTTCTTTTAAGCGAGCGGGGTTAGTAACAGTTAAGTCGTCGCCAACAACACGAGTTTTGTTTTGAGCCAACAATTCAGCAAATCGGCCAAAATCTTCTTCGTAGAAAGGGTCTTCGATAGATAATATTGGAAAAGAATTAGTAAGTGTTTGGTAAAAATCTAAAAGTTCATCGCTAGTATATTCTTTATTATCGAAATTATATTTACTTTTTTCGTAAAATGAAGAAGCGGCAACATCTAGCGCTAATTTAACTTTATCTAAGAGTTTATTTTCTTCTATTATTTGCAGTAAAAGTTCTAAGGGTTTTGTAACTCCGCTAAAAGCTGGTACAAAACCTCCTTCGTCGCCATAGTTAGCGGAAGAAACGCCGAAACCGTCTATAAGTCTCTTTTTTAATTCGTTCTGTATTTTGGTGCCTATGTTTAACGATTCTTCAATGCTCTCTACCATTGGAACTATATGATACTCTTGGAAGGCTATTTCACTTTGAGCATGTTTGCCTCCGTTAACTAAATTCATATAAAGATAAGGCACTTTATGATAATTTTTTATATTGGCTAATGTTTTTAAATGCTCAAAAACTTCTATATTTTTTAATTTAGCGGCTAATTTGGCGCAGGCAATGCTTACACCTATTGTGGTGTTACCACCAAGCCTTGATTTATTAGCTGTCCCATCTAGTTTAAGTAGGGTACTATCTATTTGTTTTTGTTCACTAGGATCCACACCCAACAAAGCGGGAGAAATTATTTTATCTACATTTTCTATTGCGTTATTAACACCTAAGCCTCTAAAACGATTTTTATCGCCATCTCTTTTTTCTAGTGCTTCATGACTACCGGTGCTGGCGCCAGATGGAACCGAAAAAGAAGCCGAAATATTTTCGGATGTGGCGGTAATTTCTAAGGTTGGGTTACCACGAGAATCTAAAATTTCTCTCGCTGTAATTTGAGTGATTTTTCCCATGCAACAATCTGTTGCAGATATCTTTGAGCGATTTCAAGGAGGTTCAATTTAAATATAAAGAGGGAGGATGTAGAAGCTCCTCCTTGCAGGAGCGAAAAGTTATCTGCCGATTTCTATTTCTAACTACTTATTCTATTAATAATAACATTAAATCTGCCACATTGGCGCCGGTTGGGCCCGTGAAAATCAAGTCGTTTGTTTTTTTAAAGAAATTATATGTATCATAACTTTTTAAATATATTTCACTATTCATTTCTTTTTCTCTAGCTTTTTCCATTGTGGTTTTATCTACAATT
>CALRHC010000016.1 GCA_943359335.1 Candidatus Yanofskyibacteriota bacterium | reverse complement strand
TTCGTAAACTGCAACAAAACCTGGCCAATCCAATGTAACTTTGTCCACATAGATTCTATTTTCAATTATGACATCGTCCTTGTAAGGCTTTTGATCTATAGCCTTAACTATGGGCACCACATCGGCTATGGCCAAATTAGGTGTTGGATTAGCCCATTCGCGCAACTTAACCACACCAAGATACAAGCCAACCACAACAACACCAATAAATAAAACTAGTAGCGGATATTCATACCTAAATTTTTTATTGTTTTTCATGATAATATTATATTCTTGATTATACCACCTAGAGTAATTAGCCAATAGCGAGGGGGGGGGTAAAGATCCAAAGATGGTTAAGAAAAATTTAAAAAACTGTTAATATAGTTAGTATATGTTTATTCAAACTCTCCAAAACTTCCCTAAACAATTCTCTTGGGAACCCAAAGTTGTAAACCCAGAGAACCTAGCAAAAAAAGAAAATACCATAGTTGTTGGTATGGGCGGTTCGCATCTTGGTGCGGATTTGGTAAAACTCTGTTTGCCAAGTCTTTCTATTAATATACATACTAGCTATGGCTTGCCAGATGTTTCGGAAAAAAATTTAAAAAACAGCTTAATAATATTAAGTTCTTATTCTGGCAATACCGAAGAAGTTATAGATTCTTTTAACACTGCATTTACGCAGGGTTTAGCCTTAGCCGTTGCAACAACAGGTGGACAACTTTTAGACCTAGCCATAAAAAATAACATCGCCTATATCAAACTGCCTGCTGAAAACATACAACCTCGTTTGGCCTTGGGTTATAGCTTTAGAGCTATATTAAAACTATTAGACGAAACAAATACTTTAGGAGAATCAGATGCTTTAGTAAATAAATTAGATCTAGATTTAATAAAAAATAAATCTACCAATTTAATAGAAAAATTACAAAATAAAATACCTGTAATTTATTCTTCGTTAAAAAATAAAGCCCTGGCCGATATTTGGAAAATAAAATTTAACGAAACCTCTAAGATTCCCGCTTTTTCCAATGTCTTTCCAGAACTTAATCATAACGAGATGAGTGGTTTTGATTCTAATAGCGCCACTCAAGACTTGATGGATAAATTTTACTTTATTTTTTTGCAAGATAGAACCGATAGTGAAATAATTTTAAAAAGAATAGATGCTACAAAAAATATTTTAGAACAACAAAATTTTAAGGTAGATATCTTACCGTTTTTTGGAGATACTAAAACTGAAAGTATTTTTAATTCTTTATTGCTGGTAGATTATATCAGCTTTGGCCTTGCCGAATTCTATAATAATGACCCAGAACAAGTACCTCTAGTGGAAAAATTTAAAAAAATGATGTCTTAACAAAATACTCTCCGATATTAATCAGAGAGTATTTTTAAAGTTAAACAAGAAACAAAGATTACATGGACCCCATGCCGTCTTTTTTGCACATCTTGCAACTCTTGGAGTGTGTAACTAATTCTAAAACAGCTGAAAGACCAACTAAAATATAGACAGCCTTAGCTAAAGTTGAATCCATACCGCCTAACCAGCGGCTGATATCCCAACCCCATACACCTACCAAAAGCCAATTCAAGCCTCCAACTATAAGAAGTATAAAGGCAATACAATGAACAGTTTTCATTTTAAAGTTCAATATTTAAATAACTATAATCTAGACCTTTTTATACACCTATATTATACCATCTTCTACCTACCCAGCCCAGCCAAAACAATGTTTATGGTTTTTAATATTATACCAACATCGAAAACCAGGGAACGATTTTTTAAATAATAAAAATCGTAAGAAAGCTTTTCTTTGGTATCTTCCACCGAAGAACCATAAGTATAATTTATCTGTGCCCAACCCGTTAAACCAGGCTTTACCAAATATCTACGATCATAAAAAGGTATTTCTTTTACCAAAAGATGATGAAACTCTGGACGTTCCGCCCGAGGCCCAACAAAAGACATTTCGCCCTTTATTATGTTTATAAGTTGAGGCAATTCATCTAAACGAGTTTTTCTTAAAAACCTACCTATACGAGTTACTCTTTTATCATTCTCAATAGTCCACTGCGCACCATTTTTTTCGGCATCAGTGCGCATCGTTCTAAATTTTATTAAATTAAAGCTCTTTCCTTTTTGGCCAACTCTAAGTTGCTTATAAAACACCGGCCCACCTCCTTCTATCTTTATTAACAAAGAAATAATTATGCCTAATAAAATAAAAACAGGAATTAATAAAATACCTAAAACAAAATCGAAAAAACGTTTTGTTGTTTCATAAAGAGATCTTTTGCCTGAAACTATATTATTTAAAAACCAAAGGTGATTAACATTTTCTAAATTAACTTTTCGCCAGACTCTTTCATTAAATTTATCTAGTGTAATAACTTCGACTCTATCTATAAAATTATAGAGATGAGAAACCAGAGATTCTCTATTAAAAAGTTTATCGTCTATTATTAAAGCTCCAATATTTTTATTTTTTACAGATTCACTTATGCTATCTGTCGAATTTATTACGGCTTCAACCTTGTACCCTATTTGAGGATTTTGATTTAACTTAAGCGCCAACTTACTACCTTTTTTGTCTTCGGAAATTATAAACGTTTTTAATAGCAAGCTTTTTTTAAAAAGCGCATTAGCTTGACCACGCCACAAAACAAACAGTCCCGAAAAAATTATAAAGTATATAAACAAATTTGTTTTAGGAGCAACATAAGTAAAATTAGCAAAATAGAAAAATAAGACTGCGACAAAAAAACTAACAACAAATGCCCTAGCTAAAGTGCTGTAAAATTCTAAATTATTTTTTGCAGAATTAATTTCATAAAGGTTGTGAATATAAAAAATTAAAAGCCAAATCAATATCAAGGGAGTAAAGGCTCGTAGATGAATTAGGAAAAATTGTTGAGTAGTAAAGTTAGAACTTGTAAAATTAGATGCCTCGCTATATCTTAAATAAACTGTAACGAGTAAAGAAAAATAGAGAATCGCTATATCTCCTAATAAAATTAATATTTTTTTAGATTGAGAAGGCATATTTAAATATAAAACTCTTTAAGTTCCGCTAGACCTTCCTTTAAGCCTGTTTGAGGCTTCCAATTTATAAGTTTTTTGGCTAGAGCATTACTACCCAAACTCATTTTTATTTCCCCGTTTCTTTCTGGAAGGTTAATAATATTTTCACTTATTAATTTTGCTACTTCGTTTATACTATAAGCTTTATCTGCGCAAATATTTATAACTTCGCCTTTTCCCACCTTTGCAGACTTTGCAGCTAGAATGTTTGCATTAACAACATCGTTAACATTAGTAAAAGATCTTTTTTGTTTACCATCACCAATTATAGTTAAAGCCTTTCCTTCTTTTTTTTGTTTTAAAAAAATAACAAAAACAGGTAAGTAACTTCCCTTTTCCGACATACCTTTACCATAAACATTAAAATATCTTAAAGAAACAGTTTCCAAACCAAAAACCGAACTAAATATTCTACAATAATGTTCACCGGAATATTTTTGAAAACCATATGGACTCAACGGCTTACCCTGCATATTTTCTTTTAATGGTAATTTTTTTTGATCACCATAAGCCGAAGAAGACGCAGAATAAATAACTCTTTTTACCTTAGCCTCTTTAGCTGCCATTAATACATTAAGAGTGCCATTAACATTAGTTTGGTGAGTTTTTATAGGATCATCTATAGAAAGCTGAACTCTTGGTAAAGCAGCTAAATGAAACACAAAACTAGCACCTTTAAATATTGGAGCAATTTTTTTTAAATCAGTTATATCTATCTTATAAAACTTGGCCTTAGGATTAACTTTATTTTTTGAACCAGTAGAAAGATTATCTATAACATGAACATCATAACCTTCTTTTATTAGTTTTTCGGTTATATGTGATCCAATAAACCCCGCCCCACCCGTAACTATTACCTTTGTTTCTGCCATAAATTTGATTCTGATGTATATGATAATATAACCACAATTTAAGCTGAAAGTAACCTAAAACCCCTCCGATTTTGATCAGAGGGGTTTTAAAGATTTTTAATTCACTATTACTCTATTACTCTATTACTCTATTACTGCTTCAACAAGGCATCTATTTGAGCCTGTATGGCCTTTATTTGATCTTCAATCGTAGTTGTAGAAGTAGTTGATTCAGATGGAGTTGTTGTTACTGGAACCGACACAGATGGAGTAACTTTCTCAACGGATCCACCCAACACCTCATTCAACTTTGCCATAGTGGCAGGACCAACTCTACCAACTGTAGGTAAACCGTATTTGGCTTGGAATTTCTTTACAGCGGCAGTTGTTTTAGGACCATAGAAACCAGATACTGTTCCTTCTGGATAAATTTCTGGGTC
>CALRHC010000015.1 GCA_943359335.1 Candidatus Yanofskyibacteriota bacterium | reverse complement strand
CACTCACATTTTTTTCTTCGAGTTGGTGTTTCTCGTTAATAAGATCCCAAATAGTTTCTGCTGTTGTGGGTTCGAACATTGAATTTTGAAGATCTTCGGGAATGCTATAGTATTTTTGCCAACGTAAACGCACAGCAGGATTTTTAATTTCCAATATCTCTTCTTTTATTTGTGGTGTTAATTTGGCCATTTTTTATAATCCACCCGCATCGATTACTGGAAACTCTGGTGCGGGTTGGGTGTTTTGTTGCTCTTGCTGTTTGTTTTCTTCTTCATCTTCCATGGCTTCTGCCCCAGGCGCTCCTTTCAAGAATGATTTCATTTTTTTAGGCAGAGCATCTATTTGTGCCTTTGTTAAAGATGAGTTTAAGTAATCTATTAAATCTGTAGCGGCCTTAGGGTTCTCCCTTGCTATTGCAGATAATTGCCCTGCATCCCAGTTTTTACTAATAACGGCATCTTTAATTGCCACCTTAACAACATCTAACTCTAAAGATCCTCTTTGTATTTTACTAGCTTTTCCGGGAGGGGTCTTGTTTATAATATCAGATATCTTTTTCCCAACTATATCTGCAAATTGAGGTGCTGCTGTAAGTATTTCTTTATCTAATCCAACAGTTCCTGCATATTTTAGACTATTTTCAAAAGCAGATTGAGTTATTAATCCGTTTTTGTCTGGATGTAGTGTTCCTATTTTCTTTTTCTCATCAGCGTCTAGTTCTAGTTTCTTTTCATCATCTGTTAAATCTTTTGGACTCTTTTTTAATCGTTGTGCTATTACATCGTTTTTGTTCATCATCTCTAGCTGACCTTTGTCGGCGAGTATTCTTATGGCTGCCGCTTGTTCATCTGCGCTTAAAGCCGGAAACATTGAACGCAAAACATCCGAAGACATTTTCTTTAAGTTGCCTTCATGTCCTTCAACTATTTTTTTCTTTTGTTCAGATAGTGCTTGGATACCCGCAGCTGCCATACCTGTTCCAATTCTTACTCCCGGAATTTTAGAAAGCGATTTGAATGTGCTCGAAACTGGTGTACGCATTTCTTTTCTTTCGCCTCCCTCACCTTTTTTAAACAATAATCCTCTAGTAAGGCTCGATCCTGCAAGTTTTGCGCTTGTCTTTGCTTTGTTTTCAGCCCATTTTTTTGTGCTTTCAGCCCAACCTACAACTAATTTACCACCCATAGTTCCAGATTTTTGAGCTTGGCCTAAGCCGTACCATAAAATACCAATAACAATAATAAACTGCATAATTACAGAAAAACCCGTAGAAGGAAAAAGTGTTTCCCAGAACCCGCCAGCCGCTTGTATGCTTTCAAAATTGCTTCCGCTAATATCCCGTATGCTTTCCTGCTTTAAAGAATTAAAAGTAGATCCGGCTATTAAGCCCAACATTAAAAAGAAGCTTATAGAAATAGGAAAAAACACAGCTAAATCAAAAAACTTTTTCCACCATTCGCTAAAATGATTACTTAAACCAGAAACACCTTTGATTCCGGGCAATGCCGAGCTTACCCATGCTAAAGGCGAAACAATTATTAAAATCCAAAGCTTAATTAAACGAGAAATCATTACGCCTGCAAAAGCCAAAAGTAAAAATGCAATTACCACATACATTATAAGCTGGCCAATGGAAGCCATTATTAAAGACGTTACAGGCGATTCCCCGCTTACGTTGTTTCTTAGTTGAGCAATGGTTCCTGCACGCAAAGAGCTTAATATAGAAGCGCTCACGTCCAGTTCTTCGCTGGTGTTACCTCCAGAAATAAAGAATCTAGAAATAGTATTTCCAAAATCAATAACACTAGCACAAATTATTAAACTAAAATTAATAGTTAAGGCAGCAATAACTAATTTTGGTATAAGTTTTTTATAATTGTAGGTATCCATTTTTAAAACCGTAACAAAAGCTATAAACAACATTATTAATATAAAAAACATGTTGGCTAAGTCTCGGCTTATGGTCCAACCAATTTGAACCACTGGTACAGTGGCAAAAGATTGAAAGCTAAAAACATAATTTACGATGGATCCTGCCGCAGTTATTATTAATGTTCCAAAAAGGTCTATAACCAACGAAACCATGCCAAGTACAATATCCCATACGGAATCTAAGGCTAAACTCACCAAACTCCATTCTGCAAAAGCTTGTTTTGGAACCAACAAAAACAAGCCAACAAAAGTTAGTAGTTTATAAGAATGTTTTTTAATTAGGTTTGATAATTTAAACATTATGGATTATTACCATCACAAAAATCTTTTACAAAGTGGTTTTTGTAAAAATCATATATAAAAGCCGAGTAAATTAATTGGAAACGATTTTTATAATATTTTTCCCACTCACTATCACCACCTTCAATAGATGCTCTCTTTCTTTCTTCTATATCAGATATTACTGTACCTAGTCTATTTAAGACATCTGTTTGTTGCTGACCTATTTTTAATTGACGTTCTTCCATTTCACCTTTTATAGATTCAGCATTTATATCCATAGCTTCAGCTACAGCTTGAGCTATCCCTAGTCCTAGTTGAGTCGGATCTATTTTTTCTTTGGTATATGGATCTCCTTGAATATTTTCATCTTTTTGTAAATCGTTATCTATCTCTTCTAGGGAAGCCAACACTAAGCCTAGAGCCTTTTCTATTCCCTTGTTCCCGTTTTCAAGGTCTTCCAAGCCATGAATTTTTTGTTTAGCTCTTACTTGTTCTTCTGGGGTGCCACTATTTACTAAATCTTGTTGAGTTTTGAACCAAGCATTTCTAGTATCTCGTTGAGCCACTCTTAGTTCTCCATAAGCATTCCTTAGTAAGTTGTCGTTGTCTTTCTTACTACTAGATAACGCGTCGTTGTAAGTTTTTATTTTTTTAACTAAATCAAATGTTCTACCCGCGCGGTCGTAGTCCAACAACACCGATGTATAAAGGGCAATTTTAGGTTGGTTTGTTTTTACAAAACCCGAATCATTTTCTAACCCATCAATTGTTCCAGCGCTATTTTGAGACAGAGCGTCATAGGAATCTGCGATTTGTTGGTACTCTTCGCTTTTAGTATCAGCCCGGTACGCTTTATCTATAATGTTACTTTTAGTATCATCTATTGAATTTCTCGGACTAGCTTCAAATCTACTCTTTAGATTTTTTATATAGCTATCGTCGTTCCCAAACCAACCAACAACAGCTCCGTCGGGATCATTAAATGGTAATGCATTTTTGTAGTCAGTAGTGTCGATGATTTTTGTTTCTAATGAGTAATCAATGGCTTTGCAAGAATTTTTACCATTGTAAATATTGTTGTTTTCGGACAAATCGTCAAAAGTTACACTAATCGCTTTCCATATATCACTTAATTTTTGATTTACAGCTTTATTTGCTAGGTATATGCCAGGATTATTTTCTTCCTTATGAAAATCAACTCTATCTCCATAACTCGTATAGAAAAGAAAGTCCATTTCATCGGATAATTTTTTAAAATTATCTCTACCTCTTAAACTTTCATTAACAATACCGTCTGAATAGTTTATTTTTTCACTATCATTAAATTTACCAGCAATAAGATCTAATCGATTTTGAAGTTTTGTTAGTTGGTTACTTCTGTTGGTTGTTAGTTTGGTGGTGTCAGATTTTAGCCTTTCTGCGGCAGTGCGCAAATCAATCATTTGGTTTTGTAAACTTATCGCCTCTGGACTTTCTAGGCCGGTAAGTTGCTGCACTGTCCCGCTGTTTTTGGTTGATGGATTAAAAGATTGTGTATATGAACCTCTTCCACTTTTCATATATGATAAACCTTCGCGCGCAGCTCTATTAATTGCTGCATCTAATACGGCATCTAGTATGGAGGCTATATCGTTGGCACCAATCAAACTATCTATCCCTAGTTTTTCTAAGCCACCCCCAACCCATTCGCCCACAATACTGCCTGGCGTAATAATTTCTTCCTTACCACAAGTTGCACCTGGAGGAGTGTTTCCGGGTGGATCTATTGGTGTAGTTGTAAATTCCCCCGTAGGCACAAGTCTAGACGTTGGTATGTTTACATCGGAAATGCTAATTCCAAGTTCACCTGTAATTTGGGGCCAAATTGTTACCCAGTCATATTCGAAATTTGCTCCGTTTAGTATATTTCTAGCCCCAGGAACATCTTCCAAGGTTACCTCTCTTAACGTTCCATCGTTTTCATAAAATTCTAAAGTGTAATGGGCATATTTTGCTACAGAACATTTTTTTTGGTCTAAAAAACCTTTTCCGGCAGATATTTTTGCCACGGCTGTGTTTCCTGCAATAGCCGCCTCCGCGCCTATTAGTTGAGAAGAAGCCAAATAGACCCCAGGGAGTGTGTTTCTTGATTCGTGTAATTTCAACCAAGTGGTCCAACCACCGTCTTCAAAATTTTCTGCAAAATTAGATAAGTTATCTTTAATGTCTCCTAAACTACAACGAATTTGATCTTCTCGTAATAACTTCGTTCTATTTACTAAAAGTTGAACATTGGCTTTAAATGGAGAACAAATATCTGTACCTCTTTGGCTAAAAAATTTATCTATACTAGATATTGTTGCGTATTGAGCGTTATCTTTAATAAATTTACCAGTATCTTTTATAAATCTAGGTTCTCCGCCATTTTGAACCCAGTTAACTAAGTCATTTTGTATTTGGGTTAACATTCTTTTCTTTAATTTCCTTAATCCGGCTTCAAGGATTTTTTTCCCTACATCATAAAGAAATCTAGGGATGTCGCCCATTGTTGTGTTAAACGTAATGTCTCCAATACCCAAAAAAGCGTCAGCTTTTTTTATTGTAAAAGGCGAAACAAAATAAAACCCCATAAGGCTTACTAAAACAAAAGAGGAAACAATTTTTTTAAATCTGTTAGACACTATTTTATTTTCGACAATTTATCGTATTCAAGTAAGGCATTTTTCCAAAATTCCCCCACAGTTTCTATGTCATTAAAAACCATCAGAGTTTTTAATGGGTCAGTATCGCTATCTATTAACGATTCAAATATTTTTTGAAGTGAATAAGCTGTAACTATTATTTTTTTATGTGTTTCCAAAAGTCCTTCGGGCGTTTTTGTTCTAGAAAGGTTTTCAAAGGCTGGCGCTAATTTTGATACTTGAATTTCTAAATTACTAA
>CALRHC010000014.1 GCA_943359335.1 Candidatus Yanofskyibacteriota bacterium | reverse complement strand
TCGGGAATTCAAAAAAGTCGGTTCGAACTTTCAAATTAAGGATCGAACCGTACTTTTTGAGCCACGCGGAGCGTGGAAAACCCTTTTGGATTCTGAATTCGGCGGGGGGAATGCATTAGTGTCGCGCCTTCGGCGCGACCCAATTTCGGGTTCAAATGCGGATTCCCAATTTTGGCGGTCCCAACGGGATTCGAACCCGTGTTTTCGCCGTGAGAGGGCGACGTCCTAAACCGGACTAGACGATAGGACCAATACTAAATAAAGGAAAAGAGAATAGTCTGTCTAAGCGATTTCAAGGAGGTTCATTTTTTTTAAAATAGGGAGGATGAACGAGCTCCTCCTTGCAGGAGCGAAGACTGATTATTCTCGAATATTAAGCCTTTATTTCATTAACAATCGTTTCCATCTTAACCGAACGAGAAGCTTTTATCAACACGACGTCATCTTTTTGTAAAATATTTTTAATAGTCTCAATCGCCTCATTAGAAGTTTTAAACCAAAACAAATTTTCGCCTAACTTCTTTTTTTGTTTTTCTGCTTCTTCTTTTGCAAAAATCATTTCATCTCCCACAAAAAATAAAATTTTAGAAGTTTTTGCAGCCTTCTTTCCTATCATTCTATGTCCTTCTTCCAGATTAACTCCCAACTCTTTCATACTACCCAAAACCGCAATTCGTCTATTTTTAAATTTAGACAAAAGTTCAAGTGCCGCTTCGCAAGCTAGCGGCGAAGAATTATACGAATCATCTATTATAATTGTATCCTTAACACCTTTTAATATTTCTAATCTATGTTCTGGTGGGCTAAATATTTCTAAAGCCTTAGAAATATCTTTTAAACTTATTTCAAAAGCTCTCCCAACTGCCGTAGCTGCCAAAACCGCATAAAGCGTTGGCAAACCTATTGTTTTGGAAACTCTAAAAGATTCTATCTTCGCAACATTTTTATCTTCTATTTTAAATTCCATTCCAGAATCTTTAATTTCTTCTGGTTTAGTTGGAAGATTATAAACAAAATCGGAAAGAGCTATTTCTGCTCCAGCCTGGAAACCATAATATATTCTCTGCCTGCCTGTTGGCACCCTATCCCTTAATTCTCGAACAGAAAGATCGTCGTAATTTAAAACAGCGAGGCCATTTGGTTTTAAGCTTTTCAAAACATTAACCTTTTCATTTATATATTCATCTCTTTCCAGAAAAAATTCTAAATGAACCGGCATTTCACCAATAGCTGTTACAACTGCAACATCCGAATGTATAAAAGAAGTTAAATAAGCAATATCGTTAGGCTTATCCGCTGCCATTTCTAAAACTAATACTTCTGGATATTTATTATTGGCGAAGATCAACCTTAGGGCTTTATAAAAATTCTTTAACCATAAGGTAACACTGCTCTTAGCGTCTATTCCGCCAATTATTGTTAAGGGCACACCAATTTCTGTATTTAAATTTTTTTCATTTGCCCTAACCTTTTTTGGAAAAGAATATTCTAAAACTGTTTTTACTGCCTCCTTAGCAGAAGATTTTCCAACCGAACCAGTAATTACAATAATTTTGGGTTTATATTTATTTAAAATTAAAATACTTAAATATTTTAATATATATTGTATTATTTTTCTTGTCATATTTATTTAGAGGTTATTTTACCAGAGCTTTATCTGGCCCAACTCTTAAATAGTGTAAAATATATTCGCCTACGTTTTTAAAAACTGGCCCCGTGGTAGATTCCGAAAACCTTGCCCCTTGTGGAGTGTCTAATCTTAGCAACATAACAAACGCCGGATCATAAGCTGGGCTATAACCAATAAATGTATGTATAGTCTTCTCTGAATAACCTCCCTTAGGGCCGGCAACTTGAGCGGTACCCGTTTTACCAGCAACCGAATATCCTGGTATCTTAGCATATCTACCGCTTCCGTTTTCCACCACATTAACAAGCATTTTTGTTACAGCTTCACTGGTAGTTTTTTTAATCACACGACGTCTTACTTCTTTTTTGTTTTCTAAAACAAGTACATCTTCGGCGGAAGAACTATCAACCACTTTCTCTACAATATATGGACGAATAAGTTCACCGCCATTAGCAATAGCCGCGATAGCTGTTGTTATGGCCATCGGAGTCACAGAGATACCCTGTCCAAAAGAAGAAGTTAACCAATCAACTTCTACTCCGCTTTTCAAATTTCTAATATCACCCTTGGCTTCGCCAGATAAAGATATCCCAGTCTTTTCACTAAAACCAAAATTATCTAAATATTCACGCCAAACTCCTTGCGGAATTCGGCGCAAAGCAAAAATAACACCGGTATTTAAAGATCTTTCCAAAACCTGTGTCATTGTTTGTTCACCCCAAGCTTGGAGAGTAGAGTTTCTTATTGTAAAACCATCTACTGTAACTTCGCCCGTGTCGTAATATTTAAGATCGGGAGTTATAACATTGATATCAAGCGCTACGGCCATTGTTATTGGTTTAAAAATAGAGCCTGGTTCAAAAACAAGTTGAGTATTGGTATTTAAAAATTGGGAAGCATTTTTAACCTCGTTATATTTATTAGGATCAAAATTAGGCAAATTTGCCATAGCAAGAATAGCCCCAGTCTTTGGATCCATAACAATACCGCTGGCCCCTTCGGCTGAATATTTATCTAATGCTAGCTTTAATTCTTTTTCTAAAGTTAGTTGAATATTATAATCGATTGTTAAATAGACATCATCACCATTTCTAGCTTTTGTAACGTGCGAAAGTGGTAAAACCAAAGAACCTAAAGCCTTTCTAACTCCAGCAACATAACCTAGTTCACCTTTTAATTCTTTATCATAAAAACCCTCTAAACCATATTGCCCAGACCTAGACCCATCGCTAGAAATAGTTTTACTTACAAAACCAATAATCCTAGAAGCCAATCCATCTAACGGGTAATATCTATCTTGAAAAGCTTTCCAATGAACACCTTCAAAATTTAATTCTTTTAAATTTAAAACAATATCTTTTTTAACTTTATCTTTAATAGGTTCGTAAGGATCATTTTCTTTATTAATCCTTTCTAAAATAACTTCTTTATCTATTTCCAAAAGTTCGGATAACTTACCCGCAATTATTTCTTTTTCTTCTAATGGAATATCTTTGGGAGACGCCCAAATATTATACCAAGTGCTAGTTAAAGCTATGGGTATACTTTTTTCGGAATTTTTTAAATAAATACTGCCCCGTTCCGGCAAAACCACATCTTCAAATTTCTGTTGGTTACTGGCAGTTTCTTGATAAGCTGAACCCCTTAGAATTTGTAAATAAAAAAGTCTGCCCAAGGCAGATAAACATAAAAGCACAAACAACCCTCCGATAAACAAAATTCGGTTTCTATTTATTCCTCCTTCCATTATGTTCCTAGTCTAACTTTTAAGGCTTGTCTTTGGCAAAAGATACAACAGAAGAAACTTCCTTATTAGAACGTACATCCACATAACCATTTGCCAAATTTACTTCTACCAATTTTAACCCTCCAGCCAATTCCGCCAAAGCCTCAACACCTTCGGTTTCTGCTAACTTTGTTAAAAGATTTCCATAAACTTCTTTAGCTTCTAACTGACGCACAGATAACTCATCTATTTTAAAATCTAAAGAAGTGGATAGACCCGAGAACAAAATATAAGTTATTAAAAACACAAAGACCGACACCGTTAAAATTACTTCTAGTTTGTTTATTAAAATATTCTTCATTTTTATATCTTTTTTATTGCTCTTAATTTTGCGCTTCTCGATCTAGCATTTTCTTTTAATTCATATTCGCTAGCTATAACTGGCTTTTTTGTTAATACATCTCCTAGTCCAGATTGTTTTTTATCGTTAAAAAAGTTTTTTACTATCCTGTCTTCCAACGAATGGAACGATATTGCAACTATTCGGCCATTTGGTTTTAAAATATTCCAAGCTCCTTCCAACCCCTGTTTTATATTCTCTAATTCGCTATTAACCGCAATACGTAACGCTTGGAATATTCGGCTATAGGTTTTAACTTTATACCCAGAAACAACGCTATCTAAAATCATCGTAAGATCGTTTGTTGTTAGTATTTTTACTTCCTTCCTTGATTCCACAATGGCTTTGGCAATTTTTTTTGAATCTCTTTCTTCACCATATTCTGTAAAGATATTTTCTAGTTCATTCAGTGTCCACGTATTAACTATGTCCGATGCGGTCAAATTAGATTCCAAACTATAACGCATGTCTAAGGGTTCATCTTTTGTATAAGAAAAACCTCGGCCTGATTCATCTACATGGTAAGAACGAAATCCAAAATCGAATAAAACTCCATCCACACTATTAAATTTTGATTCTGCTGCAATATTTGCAATATCAGCAAAATTACCAGACCGAAACTCGATACCAGACCAGCTAAGCCCTACTTCGTCCGCCTTGGGCGGACTACGAAGGACGAGCGGTTCGGACGCTTTTAAGTTCGCCGATCCGGAATCGAGTTTCGGTCCAAATTCAAAATCTATCCCGTTAGAAGTAGCCACGCCGTGGTCCTTTGGACTCGCGATTTCATTGCGAGCGCGACTTCTAACGGGATCTAAATCTATACCCAACAACTTACCTTCTGGTAATATCAGTTTTAAAATTTCTTTAGCATGCCCCCCTTCACCAAAAGTTGCATCTATAAAATCTTCACCCGACTGTGGATTAAGATATTCAATAACTTCTTTTAAAAGTACCGGCACATGCTTAGCTTCGTTAGCTGTTAGCTTCGTTAGCTTGTTAGTCATATTTTTATTTTATACACCCTAATGAAGCTAATGAAGCTGAAAGCTAGTAGATTCCAAGCTCGCCCAACCTTTCAGCAATTTCTGGTGTCGCCTTTTCTGAATTCTTTTTGTATTCGTTCCAATTTTCTTCGTCCCAAATTTCTAACCTGTTAAACAAACCAGCAATTACAACATTCTTTTTTAAACCTGCAAAATCTTTTAAATAATCTGGAATCAAAACCCTGCCCAACGAATCAATTTCAACATCTGTGGCACCCGCCAACATTGTTCTAACAAAACTTCTTGTACCCGATTGCCCTACTGGTAATTTTGAAAGTTTACTAGCAAGTTCTTCCCATTCTTTCATTGGATATAAAACCAAAGAATTATCTAAACTCTTTGTTAACACCGCCACCTCTCCAATTCTTTTTCTAAACTTAGCGGGAACCGCTAGTCTTCTTTTGGCATCAATTGTATGGCGATATTCTCCAATAAACATGACGAGTTTTTTCAAGAACGCAGTGATTGAATAAAAACTCGATCACCCCGCCCTCTTTAAATACTTATTCTCTTCTTTAACGATCTTAATGCTCCACTATATTGTTTTAAATTTGTCTCTCTATCTCTAGCTAATTCAGAAGTTTCGTAAGCTTCGTAATATATAAGAACACATTTTTTATCTTTACTATGTTCTTTAAATCTCCGCTTTAAATCTTCTGTATAGCCTATATATATTCCTCCTCTATTTATTTTTAGAATATAAACATAATACATAGAGGGCGGGGTTCTCAATTTATCAGCTACTCGCAAAGTTCGCAGGATAAATTGGAACTTGTACACAGTTTGACTGTGTTGTGCACACTATTATCCACATTCTCCCACTTCTGTAACCCTGTACTCCACATTTTAAACTTTTATTTAAATGAACACAACAACAAAACATATCCACAAAGTGGAAAACAAAAAACCATCGAAATATAATTCGATGGTTTCATTGGCGCGAAACTCAGCTCGGTGGACCTGGGGAGAATCGGACTCCCATCTGCCGGATGCAAACCGGCTGCTCTACCACTAAGCTACAGGCCCTATTTATTACCAAATAGATAATATCAAAAAAGCCTCAAGATGTATAATCTTGAGGCTTTTAGGCTGTTTTTATGCTATTTCGCCGGTACTCCTTTTGTTTCCTTAGCCCTAGGAGAATTTGGTGGGGTTGCTGGTTGTGGCGGCACACCTAGCGCTGGCAAACCTTGCTCTAAATTAGCAATTATTTGGTCTATCAATTTATTATCTGGATTGGTCGATTTTAATATTTTAAAGTTTTCTAAAGCCTCTTTCTTACTTCCTTCTTTATCTTGTACTAAAGCAAAGAAATATCTAGCGTTGGCATAGTTTGGATTTAATTTTAAAGCTTCCTCTAAAACTTCTTTAGATTTAACCACTAAATCTTTATCGGCCGCGCCTTGTCCAAACAAATTAGATTTAACCAAATATAATTGGCCTAACTGAGTTTTAATAAACGGGTTGATTGGTTCTAAAGCCACAGCCTTTTCATAGCTCTGTATGGCTAAATCTTCCGAACCTTGTACCAAAGGAACTAAATTTCTATAAGATTCTGCTGTATCAACTACAACATCAACATTGTTTGGATCTAGCTTCGCAGTTTCCTGAACAGCATTAACTGTTCTAATGGTTAAATTTTGTATAAGAGCTGATTCTTCGGCCTTAGGTTGTCTCTCCTCGCCTTCTCTAGAATTAATTTCTGTAAATACATCGTTTAATTTTTGGAACAGAACTTGTGACAAAGCTCTAAAATATCTAACTTCGTAAGGGTTACTAGTAATAGATGCGTAAATACCATTTACTATATCGTCTCTATTTTTTGCTAATTCTTCGGTCTTTACAGTGTTAGCCATCGCGACAGTTTTTGTAAAATTATTTTCTGCTAACCATCTTCTAACCGAAAAGTACAAACCGCCTAATGTTGCAGTTAACAAGACAAGCAGTACAAAAAATATAGCTAGAGTCTTTGCAGAACCTTGTTGAAACCTATATTGTATTTGATTAATTCCGGAATCATCGTCGGATTCATCTCTTGCAACCAAAACAAACATTGCGGGCAACAACCAAAACATAAATTCTAAAGGTAAAGAAGTGGTATAAAAGAATTTTGTGCTTAGAATAAAAATCCAACTAGCAAATAAACCAAGTTGAACATCGCTAACATTAGAACGCTTAAATGCGTAATATATAAAACCGAATATAAACGCTAGTAGCGCTAGTGTTCCAAAAAAACCAGTTGTAGTAGCCCAAGTAATTATTTCTGCTGTAGAATCGTTAAAATTTAAACCCCAATAATTTGTTTGGTTTAGCGAAGCATCTTTAAACTTTCCATAAACATAAGGATATGTTTCTAAACCAGAACCAAACACTGGTTTTTCTGCCCAGTTTTTTGCCAAAATATCGAAACTAGCACCATAAGAAGGATTAACTTCTGCAGGCATGGTTAAATCTTTAATTTGAGGTGCGGTTATAAACCACATCAAAACAGAAAATATAACTATACCCAAAGGCAACAAAACTTTTTGCTGGTAGGAAGCACTGCCTTGGGACGAACTTTTAAAGTTCATCAATATTAAAAACAATGCCGCCACAATTAACCCAATCCAACTAACTCTAAAATCTACAATTATAGAAACAGCTAACTGAACCAACAAAACCAAACCCAAACCAATTTTAATTTTTTTGTCTATTCTGCCCTGCATTAAACACCAAATAAATGGCGAGACCGAAAGCACAAACAAACTTAAGGCAAATGGGCCACCAACAGAATTAAACAATCTCGACTTATAAAGATCTATCGGAAATATATATACACCAAAAAACTGAAGTAACGCAAACACACCTGCAACAAAAGAACTAGCTACCCATAAAATAGCTACAATCTTTGCGTCTTTTCTATTAAAGTTTTGAAAAGCCACTAAAGCTATAGCTAAGTAAGCCAATACAGAAAGGCCAGCCGAAGAATATCTGCCAGCGTCGCCCAAAAAACTTACCCAGAAAGAACTAGAAAAAACAGAACCAAAAACCGCGGTTAAAGTTACAAGTAGTAACGGCCACAAAATAATATTTTTGCGCCATACGAATCTACCCGCAGCTACTGTTTTACCAATCCAAGAAACCAAAGCAACCAAAGCTAGTGTAGAGAGTAAAAATTGTTTTGGTAAATTAATAACATCCGAAGAACTAAAAAATAAAAGTGGGGTTAAAAATATAGCTGCGTGTACGGCTATTTTAGAAAGAAAATCAAAAAACATTTCGCCACCGCTTTTTTTGTGAGGGTCGGCTTCTATCATGATCGGCATCGATGGCGACGAACTAACCGGCGGAAAGCTATACCCCATATCTTGTTTCTCTGGTGCAGAAACCTGTGCCAACATTGCTTGGGCCTTTTTTTCTTCTAATTCTTTTAATATATTCGGTGAAATCTCCATATTTTTCTTGTTAATTTTTTATCTAATTAATATATAAATTTATCTAATAAACACTTATTCAAATCCTAAACAATATCGGCAGTGATCGGTACAGTATCGGGAAAAATATCGGGTCTAGCAGAAACAATATTGTTTTATTCTAGCACCATTTTTATTTTAACAAGGTGTGGATTATGTTTTTACTTATTTTACGCATATTTTGCTTGATTTTTAACCACTCATATACACTTATAATTGGCAACATAAGCCATCTGTTTATGTTTTGTTTAAAATTGACTATTTAATATTGATTTGTTAGTATATAAAGCATATTTGGGGTTTACCCACGACCTCCGCTGGCAACAGCGGGGGGTCTATTTTTATATAAATGCAAAGTAGTATATCCCCCTTTTACTTTATCCGATTCGCTTTCTTCTAATTCTCCAATTTTTTCTTTCAACCGACGATAATCAAATACTCGGCCTTGCGCCAAGACTACAGTTTGACTACTTCCACCAAAACTAACCGCTACATACCAAGTACCTATTTTTACTTTCGTGGTAAGTGGTAATCCGAGAAAAGAATATTTGTCATACTTTTTTAGAATAAAAACAGGACGAGTAAATCTTTCTCCCTTTCCATTTACTTCAATTCCAATATTCTCTCCCATATAACACCACCAAATCTCTCCTTCTTTAAACAATGGCGGACGATGCTGTTGATTATGAAGTTTTTCTTTTACCCCTATCCATACCAAAAAATTTTTAATTACAGTACTCATAATTCAAAAATCTGCCCCCAAAGGGTAACCCTTAAAATTTTCTCAAGGGTTACCCTTTGGATTTAATTAAGGCGCAGGAGTTTCTTCTACTCCGACGCTTTCGGCTGGAGCTGTTGTAATTTCCTCTACAGGCAACGTTACTTCTGATTCTGGTGTTTGTACTATTTCTTCCGTCGAAGATGGTGAGCTTGTCGAATCCACTGGTGAGGTTACGGTTTCTTCTACATTCGAAGTTGGCTCTTCTGTAACAGATTCAGGTACAGGAGTTTCTGAATTTGTATTTTGTATATTGGAAATTGTTTCTGTTTGATTGATAATTGGTAATTGATAATTGGTAATTTCTTCTGCACCTTTCTTTCTAGCCACTACCATCCAATCAAACCATGCGCCGTTGTCTTGCGCGCCGGCTTCGCGAACTTCGAAACCATAAATAGATCTATCGTTAACATAAAGTGTTCCGTTTACTTTTCCGGCAGGTGTAATAATAATTCTTAACTCGTCTACATTTGTAATTACACTACTAAAACTTTCATCAAATTTTATTTTTGAATTTACAATTTCTCCGTTAGAGTCTGCTACAAAACCTAATTGCGCTTTTCCAGAAGCTACAATTTCTTTGCGGGTTGAATCTACGCCATAGGTTTCATATTTAATTTCACTTTCGGTTTCGCTATTCTTTTTAAGTTTTGTAGTATCCGCCAACACCGCGTTCGCCCAGTTTCCAATCGCACTACTAATAGAAGCGAGCGTGGATTTGGCCACAGTAACTATGTAATTGGGTAATTGAGTAATTCCTGTAATTACCGAACTACTAGTTACTTGGTTACCTAGTTGCTCCTTAATTACAGCGATGTCTTGTTTCAAGGCATCGATTTGAACCTGCTGTGCTTTAACACCAGCTAGTATGAAGGTACTTAGTTTGTATATGTCTACTCCTTTACCGTCTATGCTTAGTACTTCTTGTGGTGCGTTCTCTGCGATAAGACCTAATCTGTTTGGGTTGTTGGAGCTTTCTATATTGTAGTGATACGTGGCTACGTCTGTGTTGTTGATCTTTTCTAAGATGCTTTGTTCTTGTTCGTTATCTAAGTAATTAATATCCTTCTTACTTGATTCAGTAGATATGTTAACGAATGCTG
>CALRHC010000013.1 GCA_943359335.1 Candidatus Yanofskyibacteriota bacterium | reverse complement strand
CGCGAGCGTGTCCGAGGCGCATTGGTTCGCATCACCACAGAGTCGGAGCGTACGAGGCAGTTTCAAGCCACCACGCGCTTCGCGCGTGCGATTAGTCGGAGTCAGGATTCAACTCAAAATACATTCGAACTTTGTCCAATAAACACCGCAATAGTATATATAAAAAGAGAGCTTTTAGCTCTCTTTTTATATTCCACACATCCTTCTTGGTTTAGCGTGCTAATATCTTAATAATGCCGCCACACAAAAGTAATAAAAAAGGTACCATAAATATAGAAATTCCTTGGCACAACTTTCCCTTGGGCGATGTTTTTTTGCGATTAAATTCAAAAAGAGATGGCTTAACAACTCTAGAAGCCGAAAAGAGATTGCGTCAGTTTGGCTATAATGAATTTAGTTCAAAAATTTCAAAAACATTCTGGCATATTCTTTTTTCTCAGTTTTTAAATCCATTAATAATGATTCTTATATTAAGCAGTGGTATAACCTTTTATTTTGATTATAAAAAGGATTCCATTGTCATCTTTAGTGCAGTTATTGTTAATGCCTTAATAGGGTTTTTTCAAGAATATAATGCTAAAAAATCTTTAGAAAGTTTAAAAAAACTAGAAGTACAAAATTCTTTAGTTTTACGTGATGGAAATTTTATTTTTTTATCTTCGTCTAAGATTGTTCCCGGAGACATAATAATGGTAAAAGCTGGCGATAGAATTCCCGCAGATGCCAGAATCATTCATAGTTTTAATGCTAAAACCAACGAAAGTGTGTTAACGGGCGAATCTAAAGATATTTTAAAAACATCGAGTGTTTTGGCCGACAGTACTGTTATTTTTGAAAGAACTAATACTATATTTGGCGCAACTGCGTTAACCGAAGGTTCTTTGGAAGCTGTAGTTTTTAATACAGGTGTTAATTCTGAGGTTGGGCGAATAGATAAATTATTAAAAAATATAAAAATTTCTAAAACTCCCTTCGAAAAAAAGATATATAAATTGAGTCAGTTTATAGGTATTGGTGTTTTGTTAATAAGCGTATTAATATTTATTTTCTCTATTTTTTTGGGTCGAGATATTAAAGAAATGTTTTTAATATCCGTAGCCATAGCTGTAGCGGCCGTACCAGAAAGTTTACCAGTTGCAGTTACTGTTATATTGGCAATCGGTACTAGGCGAATATTAAAAGATAAAGGTTTGGTTAAGAAGATGGCAGCAGCAGAAACATTGGGTAGCACGTCTGTTATTTTAACCGATAAAACTGGAACGTTAACCCATGGTGATTTGCGTATAAGTAAAATTTTAACTCCAGAAAAAAGAGGTGGAATATTGGAAATGGATTCTACCCCGGAATATTTACCCAATAGAATACTTTCTTTGTCTTATGGTTTATTAGCTTCGGACGCTGTTATAGAAAACACGGAAGTTGAATTTTCTGAGTGGAAAATAAAAGGCAGTTCGGTAGATAAAGCTTTGGTAGAAGCTGCGCATAAGGCCGGTTTAGATTTTAAAAAATTAAATAAAAGTTTTAAAAAGTTAGGAGAAATAAATTTTAATAGTAGTAGAAAATTTAGTGTTTCGTTTAGAGAAAATGAAAATAGCGAAATTTGGGCAATTATTGTTGGAGCGGCCGATGTTTTGTTGGGGCATATAAAAAGAATTCAGGTGTTAAATAGATATGAAAGCATTAGTTCTTTTGAAATTACCACTATAAAAGACTCTATGAATTCTATGGCAAGAGATGGTTTTAGTGTTTTAGCAGTATGTTCTAAAAAAATAGAAGATAAGAATTTATTACAAGGTAAAAATATTGAAACTCTTTTAAAAGATGTTATTTTCCAGCTTAATTTAGTTGGCTTGCTAGGTTTAAAAGATTCAATAAGAACAGACATTAAGGATTTTATCGCTTTAAGCCATAAGGCCGGCATAAGAACAGTAATGGTTACAGGAGATCATACTGCTACAGCTCGGTTGGTTGCAAAAGAAGTTGGGTTTTTTTCTAAAGAAAGAAAAATGCCAGAGGTTTTAGAAGGAAAGGATATTAATTTAATTAGTGATAAAGATCTTTATCATAGAGTAAAAGACATAGATATTTTTAGTAGAGTGACGCCAGAACAAAAATTAAAAATAGTAGAGGCGTGGCAAAGTCATGGCGGGGTGGTAACTGCTATTGGAGATGGTATAAACGATGCTCCGCTGCTTTTAAAAGCGAATGTAGGTGTTTCTTTAGCTAGTGGAACAGATTTAGCACGAGAAGCTTCTGGTATGGTTCTTTTAGAGAATAATTTTGCTGTTTTAATAAAAGCAATCAAAGAGGGTAGGGTTATTTTGGAAAATATTAAAAAAGTAACAGCATATCTTTTAAGTACTAGTTTAATAGAGATATTTTTAGTTTCTATTTCTTTAGTTTTAAAATTGCCTTTGCCAATAACCGCTATTCAAATTTTATGGGTTAATTTAGTTAGCGAAGTTTTGCCAGCCATCGCTCTTTCTTTTGAAGGCGCCGAAAAAGATATAATGAATTTAAAACCACAAAGTATTAAAAAACCAATTTTAGATAATCTTGCTAGGTTTTTAATTTTTGTAATTGGCATTGCAGGTGCTGGAATGCTTTTTGGTATGTTTTTGTTTTTTGGGTCTTCTTTTGAAAGCTATGTTTATGCCCAAAGTATTGTTTTTGCGGGTCTTGGTATACTTTCTATTTTTTCGGCAGTATCTTTAAGGAGTTTAAGAAGGCCAATTTGGGAAGTTTCATTTTTTGGTAATAAATATTTACTAGGTTCTTTGGGTTTAAGTTTGTTATTTTTAATTGGAGCTATTTATTTGCCTTTTCTTAATAATATTCTTAATTTGCAGCCAATCGGCTTTTTAGAATGGGTGGTTATTTTTTGCGCCGCGGCAGTTAATATAATTTTAGTCGAAATTTCTAAATGGATATTTAATAAAAAACATGGCAGTATTATATAGGTCATTTAAAGCTTATAAGTCGTATGGGTTCTGAATTTATTATTTTAATTATTCTAATAGTGGTTGGTTTTGCTGGTTTATTTTGGTTTTTATCTCGCAGCATCAAACGCGATGAAAACCCTCAAGATCAACAAGGCTTGTTTTTGATGCTTCAAAACCAGATAAGCGATATATCTAAAGTATTAGATAGCAAGCTAGGCGAGTCGCACCGCAGTATGCAAAACCAATTTGGGCAAACTGCACAAATTGTGCGAGATGTTACCGAACGTTTAACCAAGCTAGACGAAACCAACAGGCAAGTGGTTAATTTTGCCGATCAGTTAAAAAGCTTACAAGATATTTTAAAAAACCCAAAACAGCGTGGAATTTTGGGTGAATACTATTTAGAAACTCTTTTAAAAAATGTTTTACCTCCAGGGAGTTACCAGATGCAGTATCCGTTTAAAGATGGCACCATAGTGGACGCTGCGGTTTTTGTTAAAGATAAAATTATTCCAGTGGATTCTAAATTCTCGCTCGAAAACTATAATAGGTTAGTAGAAGAAAAAAATGAAGCTGAACGTGCACGTTTAGAAAAAGTTTTTGTAAACGATCTTAAAATGCGTATTCAGGAAACTTCTAAATACATTCAACCAGGGCAAGGCACTATGGATTTTGCTTTTATGTTTATTCCGCACGAAGCTATTTATTACGATCTTTTAGTAAACAGAATTGGTTATTTGCAAGATGAAGACACCGAGAATCTTATACAACGCGCGGCTAATAAATATAAAGTTATTATAGTTTCACCAACTTCTTTTTTGGCTTATTTACAAACGGTTATGCAGGGTTTAAGGGCTTTGCAAATAGAAGAATCGGCAAAAGAGATAATTAAAAGAGTAGAGGACTTAAGTAAGCATCTTTCTAGCTACGAAGATTATTTAAGCCGTATGGGTAAGAACTTAGGTACCACTGTAAGCATGTATAATCATGCTTACAAAGAATTTGGTAAAATAGATAAGGATGTGTTACGAATAACTGGTGAAAAATTCGGAGTTGAGCCTATGGTTTTAACCGGTCCAGATAAAGACGAGGATCTTTAGTTCTTTAACTCTCTCAAAAAGGAGGTTCGCTATGATGACCTTCAATCCTTATCATCAACCAACCACAATAGAGATTGGCGTAATATCGGCCATTTTAAGTGGTATTATTTTTTGGTACGGCTGGTATTTTTTCAGCACTATGAAGAGGGTGAACAGGGTCCTTCAGGAGAACAATATAAGACATGATGACCTCGATGATTAGCAAACAAAGAGGCCTAAAACCGTAAGGATTTAGGCCTCTTTTCTTTTTAATCTGACCATGTTAACATACAAACTTATGTCGCAGACTTTTGCCATTATAAAAACCGGAGGCAAGCAATATAAGGTTGCCGAAGGTCAAAAACTAAGAGTAGAAAAGCTTACTGCCGAAGAGGGTAGTGAAGTTGTTTTTGATAGTGTTTTAATGGTTTCTAGCGAAGCCGATCTAAAAATTGGAACTCCTGTGGTTGAGGGTGCTAAAGTCTCAGCTAAAGTAGCCAGACAGGCCCGAGACAGAAAGGTAATTGTTTTTAAATACAGAGCCAAGAAACGTTACAAAAAGAAAGCCGGCCACCGCCAAGCTTTTACTGAATTAGAAATCACAAAAATCTCCGCCTAAAGCGGAGGTTTTTATTTCTATTGCTATATATTATTTAATATGGTATACTATATATAGTACCAAAAACAAATCACTCATAAAAAGGAGCTTGAAATGCTATCAGGAAGAAGTGGAATGCCAATAACAGAAGACCAGAGGAAAGGTGTTGTTGTCGGTGTTCTCCTGATGCTTGCTGTTGTGGTTGTGGGGGTGGTTTTGCTCACCGATCCACCGGCACAGCCTTACTACAAGCATATCGCTATTGCTGAGACCGCCCTCCATGGAGGGCGGGTGCTGGTCTCGGACCTGAACAATGTTCAGGACATGATCAAGCACGACGATCGCTTCAAAAAAGCCCTTCTGGAGGCAGGCTTTACGGAGGAGAAAATTAGACGTCTCGTCGGCGAAGAGTTCCTCTACATTCAAGTAAAACCTTAACCCTCAAAAGGAGGTTCTGCAATGGCAATGAGCAGAGGGCGGCGTAATGAGATTGCCTATTTCATCCATAGAGCTGAGATCGGCAAAAAAGGTTTGACTCTGAAAGAGCTGAGGCCGGATAGTTTTGAGGAGCTTATCGAAGATTTGGATGGTGTGGGTGGTGCTGTGACGGTGGAAGAATTACTGGAGTTTTATAGGGCCATCGGACAGGAACTCCTCGACAAGATGTTCAAGGCGAAATGAATCCTAGAGGGTTGCCAAAACGGCGACTCTCTTTTTTATTTTTATAAATTTTAATGTTAACAACTCAAACGATCGTTCATTTTGTTAACATTGGTTATCGGCGGTGTTTCAAAGCGTTTATCAAGGTTTGATCGTCTGCGTATTCTATTTCGCTTCCTGTAGACATTCCTTGAGCGAGGCGAGAGGTTTTATGGTTTAAGCCTTCTAAGAACTTTTCTAGATACATTATAGTAGCTTGACCTTCGGCGTTCGCGTTTAAAGCTAAAATAACTTCGGTTTCTTTTTTGATTCGGTTTTTTAAACCTATCAAATTAAGGTTTCTATTTTCTTCTTTATCTAAAAGAGAAACATGTCCGCCTAAAACATGGTAAACACCATCGAAGTTTTTTGTTTTTTCTATGCTTAAAGCATCGTTATCGTTTACCACTACACAGATTTTATTTTTATCGCGTTCGGGGTTGCGGCAAAATTGGCATAGCAATATTCCGCTATTTGGTTTATCAAAAAGCATAAAACATTCTTTGCATTCACCCACAAACGATTTTAAAGTAGAAATATCTTGAGCCATAAACTTTAATTCGCTATCTGTCATTTTAGTTAAGCGCATAGCAAATTTAGCGGCTTGGCGTGGGCCAATGCCTGGTAGTTTTTGGAAGTGGGAGATAAGTTTTTGAATAGGTGCGGGAAACATTTAACAAGCGACACTAATTACGAATACACTCGAATGACACTAATTAAATTTCATTCGTAAATTCGTGTGCATTAGTGTATTGGTGTCGCTACTCTATATGCTTGGCTAAATCTCTAAACTGAACTCTATCGGCATCAAAATATAAATCAACTTTACCAGTAGGACCGTTTCTGTGTTTAGCAATATGAATTTCTGCAATATTTTTTCTTTCGGTGTTTGGCTTTTCTCTATCTTCGCGGTAAATGAACAAAACCACATCGGCGTCTTGTTCAATGGAACCTGATTCACGCAAGTCGGAAAGTTTTGGTATTTGTGGGCTTCTGGTTTCAACAGCGCGAGAAAGCTGGGACAAAGCTAAAACTGGAACATTAAGTTCTCTAGCTAAATTTTTGAGTGAACGAGAAATTTCGCTAATTTCTTGTGTGCGGCTTTCTCCACCTCTGCCTTCCATCAATTGCAAGTAGTCAACCACAATTAGTCCTAAACCATGTTCAGCTTGCAATCTACGGGCCATGGTACGCATCTGAATAATAGTACTGGAAGCAGCATCATCTATAAAAATAGGAGCTTCGGCTAATATACCCATAGCTTCTTGGATTCTAGAAAAATCACTATCTTCGCCATCCATACTTAACCTACCAGTGCGGAGTCGCCATAAATCTACGCCGGCTTCGGAGGCTAACATTCTGTCTACTAATTGTTCCTTAGACATTTCCAAAGAAAAAATTCCAACAGCTGTCTTTTCTTTTATTGCCACATTACTAGCTATGTTTAAAGCGAGCGAAGTTTTTCCTAAAGATGGGCGAGCCGCCAAAATAATAAGATCCGATTTTTGCAATCCTGCTAAATAGTTATCTAAATCCGTAAAGCCGGTTGGCACACCACGCAAAGCACCATCGCCTTTGTGTAGCTTATCTATCCTTTCGAAGGCGTCTTCTAAAGCGGCTTTAATAGGCATAAAATCCTGTTTAAGCGATCGCTCGGCAATAGAAAAGATTCTCCTTTCGGCTTCGTCTAAAACAAGTTCTATGTCTTGGTTTTCTTCCCAACCTAACCTAGCAATATCTTGAGAAGCCGATAAAAGATCACGTAGTATTTTTTTATGCCTAACAATTTTAGCGTAATGAAAAACATTCGAAGCAGTTGGTACCGAATTAACCATTCCCGCCAAATACGATGTTCCGCCCACGCTATCCAGCTTGCCTTCTTCTTTTAATTTGTTAGATAAACTTAAGACATCAACTGGTTCGGATTTTTCGTAAAGAAATAAAACTGCGCTGTATATTAACTGGTGTTGACGCTTATAAAAATCTTCAGGACGCAAAAGATCTGCCACGCGGATTATGGCATTTTTATCCATTAACAAAGCTCCTAAAACAGATTCTTCCGCCTCAATAGATTGAGGTGGAAGTTTGTCTATAGAAACTCCGTTAATATCGGTTTTAGAAACAGGGGAAAGCATTTTTTAAAAAATAAAAACCCTAAATACTAATTTCTAAGTTCTAAACCCTTAAATATTAGAGCTTAGAGTTTAGGACTTAGAGTTTTGTTGTCCTTGGTCCTTTTGGTGTATCTTCAACTTCCCAACCTAGTTCTTTTATTTGGTTTCGAATTTTATCGGATAATTCAAAATCTTTATTGGTTCTAGCTTTTTCTCTGTCTGCTGCTAAGGCGGTAATTTCTGGTGGAATGGATTCTTCTTTAGGCAGAATATTTAAAATATCGTTCACCTCGTCTATAAAGTCAATAATTTTCTGTGCATCGCTCTGGGATAAGTTGTTAGTATCTATCAGTTTGTTGGTTTCTGTAACAAGTTCAAATAACGAAGCTAAAGCTTTTGGGGTGTTAAAATCGTCGGCAAGTTCGTGCCAGAAGGTTTTTGCAAAATCTTCCCATGGTAGATGAGAAGACTGCGCAGTTACTTCTTTTAAGCGCTGTTTAAAATCGGCAATCCTGTTTATAGAAGAACTAGCCATTTGAATTGTCTTTTTAGAAAAATCTAAACCAGTGCGGTAATGTTGAGATAAAACCATATAACGCAAAACTTGCGGAGAATTTTCTTTTAAAAATTCTCTTATGGTTATAAAGTTTCCTAAACTTTTAGACATTTTTTCGCCATCTACCAAAAGCATTCCGGTATGAATCCAAACTTCGGCTAGTGGGCTTAAACCAGAAATTGCTTCCATTTGAGCGATTTCAGCTTCGTGGTGTGGAAAGATTAAATCTAATCCGCCACCGTGAATATTGTAACGTAAGCCAAAATGTTTTTCTGTTATAGCAGTGTCTTCTATATGCCAACCAGGGCGGCCTTCGCCCCAAGGAGAATCCCACTTAGGTTCCCCAGGCTTAGAAGCTTTCCACAAAGCAAAATCAGCAAAGAATTTTTTTCCTACCTCCACATCAACACGTACACCCTCTTTGAGTTCTTCTATTTTTTGGTGAGATAGTTTTCCATATTCAGGAAATTTTCTTACGTCAAAGTAAACACTACCGTCGGCAGAATAGGCAAAACCTTTTTTAATTAAACGTTCTACTTGCGAAATTATTTCGGGAATATAGTTTGTAGCAGGAGCATAAGTATCTACTGCACTTACACCTAAAGAATTCATATCGTTTATGTATTCTTTTTCGAAAAAATCCGCCACCTCTTGCGGATTCTTATTTTCTTCGGCGGAACGCTTTATTATCTTATCGTCTATATTTGTAATGTTCTGCAGATAGTTAATCTTTATGCTTAAACGTTTGCGCATAAATTTAACTAAGGTATCGAAAAATATGTATGTGCGAGCGTGGCCTATATGGCTATAGTCATAAACAGTAGGGCCGCATACAAACAAATTGATCTCGCCGGAAGGCGGGATTTTTAGATCTTCTTTTTTGCTGGTAAGGGTGTTGTATATTTTCATAACAGCTTTTAGCTTCATTAGCTTCATTAGTGTTTAGGAATTTCCTAACAGCTAACGAAGCTGAAAGCTAGTGAAGCTAATTTAGAGCCACTTTTTAGATTTAAAGAAGGCAAAAAATAAAATTACGGCGCTTAGCATTATACCAATAATCACCCAAAAGTCATTAGGCTCCCCAATTATAGGCATGGTTATTGTGTTCATGCTAAAAATATTAGCCAGAAGAGTTAAAGGAAAAGTTACAAAAGCCATTATAGTAAGAACTTTCATTATTTCACCAGTCTTGTGTTCCAATAGGGCGGAATTAGTTGTTTGTAGTCCCTCTATGCTTTCTCGGTTATTTTCGGCTTGGTTTAAAACTTGGTGGTGTTCGCCAAGTAGGTCTATTAGATATGGGCGGGTTTTTTGTTCAAACGCATCGCTTCGGGCAAGTAAGCTTTCCAAAACAGCTCCTTGTGGACGGAGTGTACGCAAAAAATTTAAAACATCGCTTCTGGCAAGCGAAAGGGCCAAAAGCATTTCTTTGTGATGTCCTGAAAAAATACCTTCTTCTATTTTTTCTATGTTTTCGTCCATATGATCTAACTGACGCAAAGAAAAAGCATACATCTCTTTAATTAAATAATAGAAAAGATAAATAGCGCCTCGCGACATCGCTTCTTTTTTGGTGTGTTCAATGGCTGATTTACATTTTTCTAAAAATTCGTCTAGTGGGTCTATTTTTGCATAGCGCACCGAAATTATAGTGTCTGGCGTAATTATAAAATCTATTTCTACTGGTTCGGAAACTTTTTTTTGTTCGTTAAAAACAGGGAAGTGTAAAACCAAATAAATATAGCCGTTATAATCTTCGGCTTGAGAACGAATAGTTGGTTTTTCTAAGCCGTCTATTATTAAAGGATGGACGTTATAATTTTCGGCCAAAAAACGTAGTTCTTTAGGAGATGGTTGTTTTATATCTATCCAAGTTACGTTAGGGGATTTTATTGTGGTCATTAAAGATAGCTTTTAGGAATTAGCTTCATTAGTTTTTATATAAGTAAATTATACCTTGTTAGAAGTCTATTTGAAAATAAAAAATCCCCAGTGTTTGGGGATTTGCTTTTATCTTGGGCATATTCTTAGGCTAACCTTTCTAGGTTTTTTCTCCGAGACATAAGCTTGGCATTTAGGGCAGTGATTAAAGCGCTCTATTTTTTTGTTATGACATTCTTCGCAATGATGATCAGGGAAATAATCTTCATATTGAACGGTATTGTACCAGTACCAAGTTTTAATAAGTCTATATATAACTATATAAAAAGGAAGTTTATAGAAAAAATTAAATCTGTGAATATTTTTACTACATAAGCGACAAAAAGTTTCTAGTATGGCACGTCTGCGGCGGCATAATGTTGGGGG
>CALRHC010000012.1 GCA_943359335.1 Candidatus Yanofskyibacteriota bacterium | reverse complement strand
AACCCGATTACCGATGTCGGAAATTAAAGAACTAGAAAATTCTTTAAAAGATAATTCTGCTAACCCGCGAGACATAAAAATTAAACTTGGCAAAGAAATAGTTTCTTTCTTTCATTCGGAAAAAGAAGCAAATGAGGCTGCTGATAACTTTGAAAAAACATTTTCTAAAAAAGGAACTCCGGACGACATCGAAGAAAAGTTAATTAAAAAAGGAGAATACACATGGCTTGATATAATTAATATGTCTGGACTTACAAAATCAAAAACTGAATCTAGGCGCCTAATAGAAGATGGGGCCACCGACAAAGATGGTGAGGTTGTTAATTCACCGCACAAAAAAATAACTATTGATAAACCTATAATTATAAAGCTAGGTAAACATAGATTTATTAAAATAATTCCTGAAGACTAAAAAATACCCCGACTCTAGGTCGGGGTATTTTTCCTTATTCTAATTCCTCCTCTTCGTCATCATCTTCGTCTGAATCATCAAGATCCGCATCTTCTTCGTCCTCGTCTTCATCGTCTAATTCTTCTTCTTGTGCGTCTACAGTATCGGACGCATCGTCATTGGGTATATAATCATCACCGTAAGGCTTATTTTTTTTCATATTTTATTTATTATTAAGTCTTAAAGTCTTGTCCTTTTTATTTTTATACAGAATACACGTAGCTTGCATATAGGTCAAGACCTCTTTTGCACAACTAAAAATCTCTTGTATTTGCCGAGCAAATAGCCACAGCCAACGCGTCTGCCGCGTCATCTGGCTGAGGATCTTCTTTCAAAGACAGCAATAACCTTACCATTTTTTGGACAGCCTTTTTATCGGCCTTTCCATATGCGGAAACAGCCTGCTTCACTTGTAGAGGCGTAAACTCTCTAATTTTTAAGGTATTTTTTAAACCAGCTAATATTATTACGCCTCGAGCTTCGCTAACCTGTGTTATTGTTTTAGCATTTTTAAAGAAAAAAAGTCTTTCTATGGCTAACACCTCTGGTTTCCATTTTTTAATAATTTCATTAAAAGCATTATAAATTATTAACAACCCATCATTGTGATTGCTTTTAGCTTTTACCTCGATACAACCATAATCCAACAAAGAAATATTATCTTCATTTTTTTTAATTATTCCGTAACCCACCCTGTTTGTTCCAGGATCAACTCCTAAAATAACCATTTTTAATTAGCGTTAGTAAAAACTTCAGAAACATCTTCGTTGTTATCTAGTTCCTCTAATAACGCGTCTAACCTACTCTCATCCTCTTTAGGTATATCTATATTGTTTTTCGCCACCCACTCAACACCGGAATCAATATTATTAATATTTCTTTGAGAAATGATGTTTTTAAAATTTTCCAAATCTGATACTGATACCACGATCTCTATTGAATCATCTTGAAGAGTTATGTCTTCCGCATTATTTAAAATCGAAAATTCTTCTAATTCAGAAAAATTAATTCCTTCTTTTGGCATTCTTAAAATACCTTTTTCTTCGAAAAGGTATTTTACACTCCCTATTTCCGCCAAACGACCTCCGTTATTTGAAAGTATGTGTTTAATTTCAGAAACAGTCCTGTTTCTATTAGAAGTAATAGTCAAAATAAGTATAGCTGCCCCACTCGGGCCATAAGCTTCGTATAAAATTTCTTCTAAAGAATCCTCTCCACCTAAAAGCCCTGCACCTTTTTTAATAGCTTTTTCTATATTAATAACAGGCATATTAGAAGCCTTTGCTTTATCTACAATGGCTTTTAAAGAAAAATTAGTCTTAGGATCAGCACCTTTTTTAGCAGCTATTTCTATTAATTTTGACAACTTAGAAAACAACTGACCTTTTTTAGCATCAGTTGCCTCTTTTTTTCTTTTAATTGTAGACCACTTACTATGACCAGACATAAATCTCGTATCTTGAAACTTAAAGCTTGTAACTTTTTAAAAATCTTTTTGAGCTACGAGTTACAAGTTGTGAGTTTCAAGATTTACTAGGCCCTTATAGGCATTACTATATATAAAAACGAGGTGTCTTCTAAAGATTTAACCAAACAAGGCTTTTGTTCGTCAATAAAATTAAAAACCGCAGTATTTCCTGTAATATTAGAAACTCCATCTATTAAATATCTCCAATTAAACTTTACTTCTAGTGCTTCTCCCGACATATCTATTTTAAATTCGGAATCATTTTCACCTAAATCGCTATCTCCTGCATAAATAACCAGCCTTGGTCCTTCTTCTTTAACAAAAGATAATTTAATATCATTAACTTTACTAGAAAATAACCCAACTAATTTTATTAATTTACTAAATCTATCTTTGTCTAATTTAACAACAGTATTAAACTCGCTAGGAATAAGTCTTTTATAATCGGGATAATTTCCTTCTATTAATCTGGAAACTATTTCTGTTTTATTTAATTCAAACCCTATTTGATTTTTTTCAAAAATAACATTTAAGTCCTCGGTCTTGTCAGAAAACACTCGTACAACCTCTGTAATGGTCTTAGAAGGCACAATCACAGAGAAAGTGACATCTATATACTCTTCTTTTAATTCTATCTTCTTTTCCCCTAATCTGAAGCTATCTGTGGCTACTGCTGTTAAAAATTTTTCTCCAGCATTTTTATATAATAAAACACCGGTTATTTCTGGCCTTGTTTCCGAATTAGAAACAAAACTAACCAACTGAGCTAATGCTTTACAGAAAATATTAGAATTTAAAGATACAACTAAATCATTATTAAGTTTGGGTATTATTGGAAAATCTTTAGCACTTTCTCCTTTTAAAGAAGCTTTATAACCCTCCGAAACAATATTTAAAGTATTATCTCCTTTTACTTCTAAACTAGCTTTATCTGAAACTAAAGAAGAAATAATACTATGAAATATTTTTGCAGGCACTGTAATTTCTCCAGCTTGAACAACTTTACAAGGAAACCAAGAATTAACACCTATTTCTAAATTAGTAGAAGAAATTCTAATTCCATTCTTATCTGATTTAATAAGAACATTATTAAGTATAGGTAAAGTAAGATGTCTAGTTACAACTCTTTCCGTATATCCTAAAGATTCTTTTAATTTATCTATGTTACAGACTATTTCCATATAATCTTATAATTATCTTTTATATATTTAATTAAATTAATATAACTATTAGCTGTCCACAGTTTTTATTTAATTAAATTATATTCAGATTTTATCTATGTTTTTTAGTAAAAAGGGTTGTGGAAAATAATAGGATTATTTTTAGATTAACGGTTACTATTTTTGTATAACATGTTGTTAAAAACATCTTTTTAAAATTTTCGGTTTTTTTAAACAATTGTTCAACAACTTATTCCACAACCTTTCCATGTTTTTATGATTCGTAAATTCTATTTTTAATTATACTTAATTCTTCAACTAAATTTTCATTACTTTGAATTTCTTTGTTTATTTTATCGCAAGCATGCATAACTGTAGTGTGGTCTCTGCCTCCAAATTTATCTCCTATAAATGGATAAGAGCTTTTTAATTCTTCTCTCATTAAATACATACATATTTGTCGAGGTAAAACAATTTCTCTTTTGCGGGATTGATTAATTAATTCTTCTTCTCTTATATCATAAAATTCGGATACTATTTTAATTATTGCTTTAGGCGAAGTTTTAGCATTATTAGATGAATTTGTTGTAGCTAGAATAGATTTAACTTTCTCTAGTGTTGGGGTTAAATTAGCTACTTTGCACGACATAACAACTCTATTTAAGGATCCCTCTAGTTCCCTTATGTTTTTAGTTACGGTGTTTGCTATAAAACCCAGAATACTGTCATCTAAATCTCCTAAGTTTTTTTCTATTAATTTGGCTTTTAAAATAGCCATTCTTGTTTCGTAATCGGGTGGAGTTATGTCTGCTATCATTCCACCTTCAAACCTACTTCTTAATCGTTCTTCGAGTGTTGTGATGGCTTTTGGTGGCCTATCGGAAGATAAAACTATTTGATTATTGTTAGCATAGAGTTCGTTAAAGATGTGGAAAAATTCTTCTTGAGTTTTTTCTTTACCGGCAATAAATTGAATATCATCAACTATTAAAAGATTAATTTTTTTATATTCTTCTTTAAACTTATCTATAGTTTTGTTTTTTATGGAGTTAATCAAATCTCCCAGAAACTTTTCCGAAGACATATAACGTACTTTATTCTTAGGATTTTGCTTAATTAGCTCGTTACCGATCGATTGAAGTAAATGGGTCTTGCCTAAACCCACTCCCCCATAAATAAATAAAGGATTATAGGTTGTTCCAATATTTTTACTAACAGCAATAGCGGCTGCATGAGCTAATTGATTTGATGAGCCAACTATAAAGGTATCGAATGTGTACTTGTGGTTTAAATTAGTTTCTTTATCTAAAACTGCGGATTCCGACAAATTTAACTGATGGTCTAATAAGATAGGGTTTGGAATATCTTTCTTTTTTAAATTTTTCTTATCTTCCGCGGATAGCTGTGGTTTAATCGAAAATTTTACTTCCTTAATATCGTTGGATATTCCCCTAAGGGTTTTTAATATTAGAAGGTTATACTTATCTTCTAACCACTCTTTTATGAATGCGCTAGGAGTTGAAACTAAAACCACCCCTTCTTTTTTAGAAGCTACAGAAGTATTTTTAAACCACGTAATAAAATTAGGCTTAGAGAGAGAGAGTTCTAATTCGGCTAACGCCGCTTGCCAGAGTTCGTCTTTATCCATTTTTTTGGTGGGTTTTAATAAATCCCGTTAGAAATTTTACGGGTGTGCTAATTTTCACATAAACAATTTTACTCAGTTAGTAACTCTTACCGCGAGAGGCGGGGTAATTATTTATAACGGGATAAAATTATTTTTTAAAATCTTTTTCTAACCCTTTAGCGAACGTCATTGCCGAATTTCTTTAAATATTCCCCAGTAGATTTTATTCCAAGAACTCTTTTAACGTTGGGAATTATATCACGCTATGCAAATAATAAAATTTGTTAAGCAATTATACCAAACTGTGGATAACTTGTTGAGTAAATGTGTAATAAAACTTGCCTAGTTTGTAAAATTATTTTCTGTAAGAAAACTTAAAGGTCAATATTGTCCAATTTTTGTATTATTGCTAGACTAGATTTATCCATTATTATGAAAATAACCAAATATAGACCAAAGAATAAGAAAAGAGCCAGAACACACGGTTTTTTAAATAGAATGTCTACTTATACAGGACGAAATACTGTAAAAAGACGCAGAGCAAAAGGCAGAAAGAGCTTAACTGTTTCTCGTTAGTTTTTATATAAAATGAAGCGTTCCGGCAAGTTTTTTGTTGTTTATGCAAGTACTCTAGAGGCTAGTAAAATACCTAGAACCGATGTTGTGGTTGGAGTAAGTGTGTCTAAAAAAGCTGTTTTAAGAAATAAAATTAAAAGACAAATCAGAGAGGTTCTTAGAGGGTTCAGCATCAGGGTCGTCGCAAGCTTAAGAATAGTTGCCCTACCCTCTGTCTTAGGCGCTAAATTTGGGGAACTTAAACTAGATTTAGAAAAAACTTTAAGCACCCTGTAAAATGAAGAAGATAGTAATAACATTAATTAAGGCTTATCAAAAAACCCTATCGCCCAGTACGGGTTTTTTTAGTTTTATTTATTCCTTGTCTATTTTTAGAATAATTTCTGCCTTACCCGTTGGGTGTAAGTATGAAAAAAGTTGTTCTCAGTACTCAATAGAGAGTATAAATAGTTTAGGATTATTAAAAGGTTTAAAACTTTCTATTGTAAGAGTTTATAATTGCAGATAATATGTCTATTTTTAACGAATTTTTATATCGCCCACTGTTTAATCTTTTGGTTTTTTTATATAACACGATTCCCGGTTCGGATATCGGTATCGCTATTATAGGTGTAACGGCTATTGTTAAGCTTGTTTTTTGGCCAATGACAGGTAAAGCGGTTAAAGCCCAGAAAGCTTTGCAAGAGATTCAGCCTAAAATTAAGGAAATTCAAGAAAAGTATAAGGATAACAAAGAAGAACAGTCTAAAAAATTGATGGAGTTTTATAAAGAAAACAAAATCAATCCAATGTCTGGGTGCCTTCCTTTATTGGTTCAAATACCTATCCTTATTGCCTTATACCAAGTTTTTCTTAAAGGATTTGATCCCAAAAGCTTATCGGGTTTATATTCATTTGTTAGTAACCCAGGAGTTATTGACCCTATGTTTTTGGGTTTTGTTAATTTAGCGTTACCAAACAGTATTTTTGCGATATTGGCTGGCGTAAGCCAATTTTTCCAAGCAAAAATGACTATGCCTAAAAACAACAAGCTCCCTAGCGCTCCAAAAAGTTCTGATGAATACATAACTCAAGCAATTTCGAAGCAAACTTTATATTTTTTACCTGTGTTTACTATTTTAATTTCTTGGAAGTTACCTTCGGGCCTTGCCCTTTATTGGGTTGTTACTACTTTATTTACCCTGATTCAACAGTATGTTATTATGCGTTCCAGTCGCGACACCAATATACGAATGCATTCGAATGACACGAATTAAATCTATTTGTAAATTTGTGTGTTATTCGTAATTAGCGTCGCTATAATGATGGAAAACGCAGAAATGATTCGGGAAACAATATTAAAAATATTTAGTTTTTTAAACATTGAGCCAGACATAACAATAGAAAATATAAATGGCCGCACAAGGGCTAATGTTTCTATTGATGAGGCTGGTTTTTTTATTGGCAGAGACGGAGAAAATTTAAAATCTTTTCAACATATAATATCTTTATTATTAATCAAAAAAACAGGAGATTTTTCTGCTGGGTCTAGCTTTGTTTTTGATATTAATAACTACCAAAAAGAAAAAGAAGATTATTTAATAGCTTTAGCAAAAAACAGTGCCAATAAAGTCTTAGAAACTGGCAGTGGTGTAGAATTAGGGGTTATGTCGGCTATGGAAAGAAAGATAATACATCTAACCATAGAGCAAATAGACGGAGTTAAAAGTGAAAGTGTTGGGGAAGGAGAAGAAAGAAGGGTTATTATAAAACCAGTTTAATACAAAAAATGAGTCGTCACGACTCATTTTTTGTTTGTTATAGGGTTAGTCTGTAAAGCCTGCCGTCTATTTTGTTTATAAAAAATAAATATGTTTCATCGGGCATAACAAATAAGTTTGAGGCATCAAAAGATCCATCTATTATTTTTTGTATTTGCCCTGTTTCGGTGTTTATTCTAATGATTTCTTCTCCTCCTTCTGAACGGATTATTCTTTTGTAGTAATCGTCTGGCATTACAAAATTATTGGGATCACTAACTTTAAACACAGAACATAATATTACTCTCTCATCTTGTGTCCATGTGCATTTTTCAGGCAAGGTAAATAAATTAACATTGCTCTCTGTTTTTTTATCCAAGTTTATACTAGAAAGTTTTAAACTGTGCCCACTAGAATCTGTTTTAGAAACCAGCATTTTTTTACCAGTTGGAGAAAAATTAGTGGTTAAGCCGTATTCTCCTCCTAAGATTCTAGTAGTTTTTTTGTTTTTAATATTAAGTAAATAAACTATTCCAGTAGCAAAACCAGAAGGCCTTGTTTCTATGGCTATATTGTCTGCATTAACCCACTTTATTTTAATATCCGGAATTTTTGTTGGAATAATATCTTTGTTTTTTGAGAAACCATCGTAACTTAAGGCTATTTTTTTGCCGCTTCTATCGGAATAAATAATAGCTACTTCTTTGTTGCTGTTGCCTAGCGAGACGTCCTCGGTTTCTTGGGGTAGGGTTTTTAATGTTTTACTATTAACATCATATATTATAAATCTATTGGCGCCCGAAGCTAAGTTATATTTAAAAAATAAAAGCTCGCCAGATTCCGAAACATCAACCTCGCTAATTCTATCTACAGCAACCAATCCTATTTTATCTTTATTGTCTCCACCTAAACCTATTTGATTAATACTTCCGTCCCACGCCGCATAAATAATTTTACTTACTCCCGCCTCTTTATTAGTAGTATTTAAACCAGCACCCAAAACAGCCTCATCTGTTATGGGGATTAAACGTTCTTTGGCGTTTGGGGTTAGTTCCACTCCTAATAATTCTTCACTAGTTGTTGATGGAGAAGTTTCCGAGGTTTTTTTAAAGAAAAAATAATAATAAATACCAAAACCTATTAAAGTCAGCGCCAAAATCACAGACAGTGTTATTAGAATTTTTTTTGATTTAGACATTTTATTATTGTTCAGTTGGCAAAAACGCATTTAGTGGTGGCGGGGTCGCAAGTTCCTTTGAAGCATGATGTGGCACTGTCAGTTGGACTATCAACAACACAATTCTCCCCCGGAGCTGGTTTTTTAGTGCAAGTTCCCGATATGTTTCCGATGTTGGTCTCATGTACACTACCAGAGAGATTATCTAGACATCTATACTCAGAAGAACATAATGTTCCGCGATTATTGCAAGAACCAATTGAAACTCCAGCTACAGCTTTTCCGGTGACTCTATCTGCTGATTCACCTGTTGTCTCTGTGCATACTCCACTATTTTGTTTTGGGTTTTCTTTCACACACTCAAGAAGTCCTTGGCAGTCAAAACTAGATCCGCAAGTTTCTCCGGGTCCATGTTTTTTTAAAAAAAGTTTATTCCAAAAATCCAGCATTCCACTTGGCGCATCTGTTCCAAAGTTTACGCCAGGGTTTTTTATATTAACCAATTGTGGGTTTATTGTCTGCAAAAGTAAATAAGAACCTAAAAGAATCACTAAGCCTATTATAGCGCTTGTCATTCTATCTTTCGCCTCTTTTATATTTCCTGGGTTGTCTCCACCTGTCATCCATAAAAGCCCAGCCCTAACAAAGGCATATATTATAGCGAGTCCAACCATTGCTTGAGCTAAAAGGAAAATATATTTTATCCATTCAGCTGGTCCCATTGATTCCCCAACTTTTACTCCTTGAACTTCGGGAAAAGAAACTTCAAGAGCCCTTGTGGCCAGAGGTAGTAATATTCCAACTAATATTAATATATATTTTTTCATTATTTGATTATATTTATATTGATTGTGGCATTGGCTCTATCAAAAATATTATTTTTTTGTTTATTATTTTTTAATTCTAGCCTTAAATTAGAATATGCTCCTGGTAATGCTGAAGCAGAAATGTTTAAAGGTAAAATATCTTTTCTTGTTCCAGAATTTTTATCTTCTTTGCCATTTAACTTCCATATAAAATCTAGTCCATCTAAATTAGACAAATTAAAATAGAAGGGACGAACCAGTATTTCTGTTCCCGCCCCAGGTTTTAGCTTTAGCGTATCAAATATTGAATTACTAAAGATACTATTATTAATTATACTAAATAAAATTTGTGGTTTAGATGTTTTTATTGTTAAAGACGCGCTACCTTTTTTGCCTTTTTCATCTTGCGCAAACACTCTTAATTCATGTGTAAATTCTGGTGATTGAAATGTAAACCAGTTAAAAGTGCTTTTGCCCCTACCTTGAAGCTCGGGTCCTTCTTTGTTGGAAGAAATATCGTCTATTAGCCATGTATAAACCAAATTGTCTGGGTTGGGTGCGTCGGCTATGGCGTGAAAAGTAATAGAAGACAAAGAACTCGGCAGGGCTTTACCTTTATAGTCGTACGGTACTAATGTATTAGCTTTCCAGACGATATCTAAATTAAAATCGTTACCTTGAGCCAATTCCTCTTTAAGCGCAGTTTCTACTGTAGAATTTATAAAATTTTCCACTTGTTCTATGTCTGCATCGTTGATTTGATCCAAATTTTCTTGAGCTAAAGAAAAATTGGGCACAGCAAACATACTTATAACTAATATAGAAAATATTTTTTTATAGTTTAGTTTCATTAGGTTATTTTCTCTATCATATTAAGTATTTTTTCTATATGTTTATTTTCAGTAGCGTGAGCACTTAAAACAAAAAAAGTTGAGAATGGAATAAAAGACGCTCCCGGAATAAATTCTGCCACTACTGTAAAAGTTAGTCTTCTCCATAATTTTTTTTTGATAAATCCCATTTTACCTAGCGTGTAAAAGAAAATAATAGGGCTAGTTATTATACTTACAAAAATACCTATGGTTCCTAAGCTGGCTAAATCGGCAATATCTTTAATAACTGCTGCTGAAAAGACAATGAAGGGGAAATCTGGTTTTGATGTGTTGCCACTCTTAAAGCTTTCTATTTCTTCTTCTGTTAAGCCTTCGGTTGTTAATTCGGCTTGATTATCCATAGTTCTTAATCCTTAAGGTCAAACCTTAGGCGTTTGTTATTTCTGGGCTTCGGCTAATTCTTTCTTGGCTGCCTCTATTTCTAATAATTGTGCTGGATCAGATGTAATAACTTGATCTTCCGTATACGATGCCACAACTTTTATGGCAGCGCGCTTTAAACCTGCTAAAAATATTCCTTCGCCTACGTTAGATTCTAAAAGTAAGAATTTTTCTTCATCGGTTAAATTAAATGTTTGAGCAACCATATCTATAGCCGCTGGAGATTGTTTTAACAAAATTTGAAGGGCGGAGTTGGTTACTATTGGTTTGCCATATTGCGATTTCATAAAATCTTCTACGTCTTGGGTTATTGTGGTTAATCCTAGGTAATATTTACGGCATCTTTTGGCTATACTAAACAAAAACGCTCCAGCTTCTTGGTGTTGCATCATCCACCAGGCTTCGTCCACCACCATTATCCTCTTTTTTCTTTGTGTTCTTATTAAGTTCCAAACATAGTGAAGCAAAATATACATAGCTACTGGGCGAAGTTCTGGTTCAAGGTCTCTTATAGAAAAAACAACAAGGTTATTATTTAAAGTTACATTTGTTGGCTGGTTTAAAAACCCAGAAAATGTTCCAGAAACATATTTTTCTAAACGTATTGCTAATTTTTCTGCGCCCTGCATATTTTTTAATACAGTATGTAAATCGCCCATTAAAGGAACTTGCTTGCCTCGCCAGTCGGAATTTATGCTTATGTCTCGCGAAGCATATGTTTCGGTAAGTGCTCTATCTATTATTGCATCTTCTTCGGGTGTTAGTTGGCCTAACATTACTTTTAATAAACCGGTAAGCTCTATAATATTGGATTTTAAAACTTCGGCTGGGCTTTCGTCTTCGCCTGGCGTGGTTAAATCGAACGGGTTTATATGGTTAGAAGAAGTTAAAGAAATATTTACAAAAGTTCCACCCACTACGTCATTTAAATATTTATACTCGCTTTCGGGGTCAATAATAATTACATCGGTTCCAAGCATTAAAGAACGCAAAACTTCTAGTTTTACTGTGTAGCTTTTTCCAGAACCCGATTTAGCAAAAACAACCGTATTGGCGTTTTCCAAAGAAAATCTATCAAAAAGTATAAGACTGTTGTTATGCCTGTTAATTCCATAAAGCACACCTTTGTTAGATGTAAGATCTGCAGAAACAAAAGGAAAGAAAGAAGAAAGCGGGCCGGTGTTTAAACTGTTGTGTACCTGAAGCTTGTCTAGGTTTAAAGGCAGTGTAGATGTATAGCCTTCTTGTTGTTGAAACACCGCAACTTTAGAATAAATTAATTTTGATTCTAAAATAGTATTTATTTTATTTTCTACATCATCTAATTCTTTAATGGAGGACGCATAAAAAGTTATATATAAGCCAGCTCTAAAAAACCTTTCGGTGCCTTGTTGTAGTTTGTCACGCAAAGATTCCAAATCTTGATATGCAGTTTCCAACATTGGGTCGCGTATATAACCCCCTTCTTCTTTTTCCGACATCTGCGCACCAATTTGAGCTGTTTTTTTAGTTAGTTTTTTAAGAACTGGACCGGTTTCTGAAGGTTCAATAAATAAAGAAACGTCGAAGGTTTTGTCTAGGTTAATAATTGGCGAAAACCAGCCTACGCTTAAAAAGCGTGGGTAAGCTGCTACAAACAATGTTCTGGAAAATTTATCGCCTATTTGCAAATTAGAAGGGTTAACTTGCAAGGCTGGCGGAGCTAAAAGATCCTCTAGGCTACCGGCCGAGGATATTTGCTGGTTTTTAGGTTCCGTATTTTGTTGATTCATATTTATTCTGATTTTTTAGCTTCATCTCCTGTTGCTATTAATGCCTCCATATTTTTTTGTTTAACTTCTGCTCCGGGATTGTAAGATGTATATAAAAGCTCTATTAAACCTTCCCTTTCTAATGGAACAGCCTTTAAACCCATAGAACTTAATAAACTTGTTACTTGGTCCATTCTTTGTTGGAGATTATTTTTTTGTGTTTCAAAATTTAAATCTTTTTGGTTTTGTGCCGATGCTTTGTTTTTATAAAAAAATTTAGAGAAAAACCCTGTTTCCAGTATTTGTACTGTGCTTAATGGAATTATTACATAAAAAAACTTAGACATCACATTGGTAAGTTTAATTAATTCCTGAATAAAATTTATATATTCCGAAGTTTGGATTTTTAAAAGTTCATTTGTTTGTATACCTATTCTCTCGTTTAAAAATTTTAAGTATTCGGAAATATCTAGTTTTCTGGATTGAACTAATATTTGAACAGGAAAATCTATAGAATTTACAAAACCTTGAAACCTATCGATTATAGCTTCTTGTTCGTCGGCGGATTTTAAAGCAAAGTTTATGGAAGACACCATTAAAACAGCACGTAAACCGCCGTTTTTTAAAACAATGATTCCATCTTTAATTTCTTTAGCTTCTATAAGTTGGTGAGTTGATGAGGTTTTTGCCATATTATTTTTTCCTCCACAAATATAGTTGTGGCTTTAACGAAAATTTAATAAACGATGATATGTATTTTAACGCTGGTATACCTTTAATTTTACCAAAAGCTAGTATTACAGCAGCTAATCCTATAGGAATAGAAAGAGTTATAGCAAAAGCCGTGGTAAGTGTTTTAAAAAATATAAAACAAAGCACGCCCGCAACAGCCACAAAACCAAATTGTTTTAAGGTTAGAGGGCCTATTATTTTATCTTCTACTTCTATAAATTGTGGTACTTGAAATTGCATATTAGCTAAAGAAACTATTATATTTATTATCAAACTTCTTCTTTTTAAACTTTGGTTTACTTGGGTTTATGTTTCGCGAAAAATAAAACGAAGCTGGTTTTGCTGTAGAGGGTTGTTGCCTAATTTTATTTAAGACTTCGTCCCTTCTTTTTTGTGCGTCACTGTAATTAGGTTGATAAGAGGGTGGTATAAGTTTAGCAGGTTGCTGTGCTGGTCTGTAATCTCTGTTCGCGGGCTGTTGAGGTCTTGGAGGCGCTTGATATTTGTTTTGTATCGCCACTGGTTGTTGTTGATTTTCATTTATACCATGTACTTGCATTAAACTTACTCTTACTGGTTGAAAAATAGTTTGGTTAATATCTTGGGCTATCGCCTGCGCTTTTTGAATATCTATATTTAACTTATTTTTTAATTCGGCGATGAAGTTTTTAATTGGTAATTCGCCTAAAAATATTAAGCCAATAATTTTAGCTACAACACTCACATTTTTTTCTTCGAGTTGGTGTTTCTCGTTAATAAGATCCCAAATAGTTTCTGCTGTTGTGGGTTCGAACATTGAATTTTGAAGATCTTCGGGAATGCTATAGTATTTTTGCCAACGTAAACGCACAGCAGGATTTTTAATT
>CALRHC010000011.1 GCA_943359335.1 Candidatus Yanofskyibacteriota bacterium | reverse complement strand
AAATTCCGATTTAGATATTAAAGGCTATGTTGATAATTTAGGAGAACTATCTAACTGGTTAAGCCCTAGAGTTTTTATGGAGCAGGCTAATGCCGAAGAAATAAAATAGTTAGTTGAATTAGTTTCTGTGCCGTGCTAATAATTTAGTGTTCTTTTTTGATCTTTAAATTTTAAAAGGAAGAGGCAAGACATGCTAAAAGAAATGACTCTTAATGAAATGAAGCGAATGATAAAAGATCGGCACCGACGTTGTCTTGATGAAAGGAACCGAATCCTAGACATGACCAATAGAGATTTCCGGATGTTAGATTTTCGTGAACTTCGGTCTCTTGTTCAGGAGATGCACTACATAGATTTTAGTGGTTCAGATTTTAGAGGGGCACGTTTCAAAGGGTACAGTGGGCAGTATATATGTATTTTTAGTCACTCTATTTTTGAAGATGTTAACTTTGAACATAAAACAGATGACAACGACGACGATGATTACGACAGAAGACCAGAAATTTCGGGTGATTTTCTTGCAGCAAGTTTTAAATGTGCAAACCTACGTGGTACACGCTTAAGAGGTGATTTTAAGCGTGTTGATTTTACAGGTGCGGATTTGGAAGGCGTGGATTTGTCTCAGGGGCGTTTTGCAAGAGCTGTATTTCATGGGGCAAATCTTAAAAATGTAAAATTAATAAGAAAAGATGACGAAGGTTATGTTATTAATGCCGCTGATGTAAAAAATGCAGATTTTCGAGCAGCGGATGGTTTTGATCACGATCTTCTGTTAGATTTTCTTTTTCCAATAATTCTTACAGAATCTGCCAGAAGAGGGTTGCTAGAAAAATATGCTGAAAAATTAGAGAAGTTTGATACAGGGGAATTTACAGAACAAGACGAGAGGGAGTTTTAAAAAGTACAAGCGCTCACGACTTTTGTCGGGGCGCTTTTTATAATTAAAGGAGTATGGACATTTGAATTTTAATATTGTATTTTCTTAGTATAAGCTTGTTCTTTATTTGTTGTTAGGCATGGAGGTGAACATGGCGGCTTCCTTGGTAGATAGTAAACTTACAGCGGCGCCTTTGATAAGGGTTTTGAAACTCGGGACTAGGTTTGATCCTAAAGGAGCTATTGCTCCAAAGTTTGGTTCAAAAGTAAAAACAATAGAGCCTGAAAACCTAAAAAGGAGAATGGATATGGAAATAAATGGAGTTCCAGCTAAAGGGTTAGAGGTTAATTTTACTAGAAAAGGAGTTGGACCACCTAGTATAGTTGTGAAAAAACCAGAAACAGGTTTGACAGACGATCTTGCTAGGGGGGGGGGGTCAGTAATGTTCGGGAAAAATCCCCAAAGGGAGTGAAGGGTAAAGGCACTGCTTTTGATATCACTGCTTAACAATAAAACAAAACGCCCCGATATAAATCGGGACGTTTTTTATTTTTACTGTTTAAAACTTTCTTTCCTCTAGAACCAGTTTAAGTTCTATTTCTCCGCCATTTCGCAAAACTTTAAGTGGAATACTTTCGCCAATTTTACAATTTTCCAAAACATCTTGTAAATTTTTTTCACTGGTTAGTTTTGCACCATTAAATTCCAGAATAATATCTTTTTCTTTTAAGCCGGCTTTATCGGCTGGGCTATTTTTTACTATGGCTTCGTCGCCGGGCGAGTTTTCCTTCATAACATAAGCACCTTTCTCAACTGGGAGTCTGAGCTTATCTTTCATGTCTGTGTTAATTATTAAATATCTAACACCTAAAAATGGTTTGCGTAATCTACCAAATTTTTTTAAATCTTCTAAGTCGCGAGCGGCTGAATTTATTGGAATAGCAAAACCTACATTTTGAGCGCCAAGAATAACGGCAACGTTGATTCCAATAGCTTCGCCTCGCATATTTATTAACGGCCCGCCGGAGTTTCCTGGGTTAATAGCAGCATCGGTTTGGATTAATCCTCGTAAAAAAGAAGGTTCGCCATTAAATTCATTTTGAGCGGTTATAAACCTAGATAAGCCGGAAACTACACCTACGGAAACTGTGTTTTTAAATTCGCCTAATGTGTTGCCAATAGCTACTGCGGTTTCACCGAGATCTAATTTGTTGGCATCGGCAAGTTTAACAAAAGGAAATTCTTTATCGTTTTCTATTTTTAAAATAGCAATGTCGTTTATTGGGTCACGTACTAAAACTTTAGCAGAGAAGCGACAATCATCTTCCATAAGAACAGTATAAGTAGCTTCGGGATCTTGAACCACGTGTTTATTTGTTAAAACTAAACCGTCACGTGAAACTATAAAACCAGATCCGCCCCCTACTTTTATTTTTTGGTGATCTTTAGGTAATTCTTTTTCAACTTCTCCTAGTTTTTTTTCTGGTGGTGTTAAAACTCCGCCTTCTCCAAAATAAGGCATTTGTTTTAACATTTCTTCCGAGATTTCTTTTGTTATAACAATACTTACAACGGCTAGTTTAACTTTTTTAATAGCTTCAACTATTGGATTCATTTTATATTTTAGATATTAGTAATTAGAAACTAGTATTATTATATCATCTCTACCCAATAATACTTCCAGGAGGCGCGTTTTTATAGGGTATTAATATCATTGGCCCATCTTCACTTTCGGCAGCAAGTAGCATACCTTGGCTTTCTAAGCCCATTAGTTTTCTTGGTTCTAAGTTAAAAACAAAAACAGCTCTAACATTAACCAAAGATTCGGGTGTATAGGTTTTAGCGATTCCCGATAATATTTGTTTTTCGCCAGCTTCGCCAAAATCAACAATAAGCTTTAAAAGTTTTTCGGAACCTTCTACATTTTCTGCTGATTTAATTTGGCCGATTTTTAATTCTATTTTTTTAAAATTATCGAATGATATGGTCATGTTTTTCTAAGAGCGAAGCGATTAGTGAAAAACTGACCACCCCGCCCTTTGTTTAATTTTTTAAAATCCAGCACAATATTTTTTTATTAAATATAGTTATTTGATTATTTAATTTGTTACTCAAAGGGCGGGGTAAGGTTTGCCAACCAATCGCTAAGGCTCTTGGGGCAAGCCCTTACATTTGTTCCACCACTTCAATACCAAGCAGGTTCATTCCACTTTTAATTATTGTTGCGGCAGAGTTTATAAGTGTTAATCTGGCGTTTTTAATTTCTTTTTCTGCAGAAATTACTTGAACTTTTTCATAGAAATTATTTATTTTTTCAGCCAGTCTTAGTAAGTATTCAGCTAGGTGGTTAGGCTCATATTTTAATGCCGAATATTCAATAACTTCTGGAAAATGAAGTAGGTGTCTTAAAAGGTTTAGTTCCTCAACTTCTTTTAACAGTTCTATCTTTATTTTACCAGAAGGTTTTATTTTTGATTTTTTTATAACCCTTTTTATTCTGGCGTAAGAATATTGAACATAAGGAGCAGAGGCACCTTTTAGATTTAACATTTTATCCCAATCAAAAACTATGTCGCTTAGGCGGTTTTGGGAAAGGTCGAAAAATTTAACCGCACCAATACCAATAATATTGGCGACCCTATCTTTTTCTTTGGTCGATAATTTAGAGTTTAATTTTTCTACTACTTTTCTAGCGCGCAATATCGCTTCATCTAAAACATCGGTAAGGGGAATGAGTTTGCCTTCGCGTGTGGCAAATTTTTTTCCAGTAGAATCTAAAACCATTCCAAATTTAACATGTTCCAAATTTTCTTTTTTTGCATAACCCAACATTTCGGCGGTTTTAAAAACTTGGCTAAAATAAAGTGTTTGTTGATTGGCTACCACAATAATTATTTTAGAAGGATGCCATTTGTTAACCCTATACTTCATTTGTGCTAAATCACGTGTGGCATATAATGTGGCACCGTCTGATTTTTGTAATAACAAGGGCGGAGTATCATCTTTAAATTTAATAACCAATGAACCGTTTTCACCTTGTTCGGCGATTTTTTTATTAACAGCATCTGTAATTATCTCTTTTAAATATGGCTCGAAAAAGCTTTCGGCAAAAACCAAAGGAATTTTAATATTTAGTTTTTTATAGACTCTATCAAAATCTTTAAAAGATTCTTTTCTAAATAGATTCCATATTTTTCGGTTTTCTTTATTGCCTTGTTCTAATTTTCTAAATTCTAATCGTGCTTCTTCTTGTAATGTTTCATCGCTTTCAGCGAGGTGGCTAAATCTTACATAAAGATTAAGCATTTCTTTAACTGGAGAGATTTTAAATTTTTTAGCATCGCCCCATTTTTTGTAAGCAGCAATAAGTGAACCAAATTGCGTACCCCAATCGCCAGGGAAACTCATAGCTAAAACTTTATAGCCCAAAAAATTATACATATTTACCAGTGTTTGCCCAATTATGGTTGTGCGCAAATGATGCACGCCCATGGGTTTAGCAATATTAGGTGAAGAATATTCTATTATTACGGTCTCTTTTTTCTTAGCGGCGCTGCCGAACTTTTCTTTCTTTTTAATTATTTCTTTTAAAACTAAGCCCAAACTCTTGGTGTCTACAAAGAAATTTATAAAACCCGGCGGAGCAATTTCTGTTTTTAAGCCATTTTTTAAATTCCAGTTTTCTAATTCCATATCTACTATACGCGCAATTTCTAGCGGATTCTTTTTTAGGGTTCGAGCTAGTACCATCGCTATGTTGCAAGCATAATCGCCGTGTTCTGATTTTTCGGGTATATCAACTGAAAAATCCGGCACATTTTTTAAGCCGAATTTTTTAGATACTGTTTCTTTTACAGCTTGTTTAATTTGAGATTGCATTATGAGCCAATCTTATCAAAAAAGAGGGAACAGCGTAAAGCTGTTCCCTGTGAGAAGTATCTACTGACCCCTATTGTCTGGGTTGGCGTATCTGCGCGCTTTGTCTCGCGGAACTTGGTTCATCCTTCGAAGGACTCTGCCTACGTCGGGTCGATTGACCTTGGGCCGACTAGGACCTTCTGGTTCGCGAGAATCTTCTTCATCTACTGGCTTAGTGGGGCGACGCGTGCGTTCGGTCATAACGCCACTCCTTATTTGGGGGTTTGAAGAACTATCCTTAATGTTAGTTAAAGCTAAACAGTATTTTTTATTCATGTCAAAAAACGAACATTATTAATGTTCGTTTTTTGAATTAGTACGAAGCTAAGCCTCGTTCATTTATATATTGAGCTCTTGGACCGAGCTCAGATTGGTGGACCTACGGGGAATCGGTCACAACTTTTATTTTCGCCGTCGCTCAAAAAAAGTCGCGACCCCGCCTCGTCAATATTTTTTGATAAAAATATATGACTCCGGCTTTCGATTCCTCACGCAAGCCAAGTAGTTGGCTTGCTGTATGTGGACCTACCGGGAATCGAACCCGGCCCTCCTCCATGCCATGGAGGCGTAATACCGATTTACTATAGGCCCGCTTAACAGTTAATTTTCAGCAATCAACTGTTAATTTTTCTGTTATTTCTTCCTTTTGCTGAAAATATAAATATACAAGATTTCTAGTATACCTAGAGTGTTGATTAACAACAAGGCTATAAACCAAGGTTTGCTGTTTAAGTGAGAAGCTCTCCAAAGGGCGCGCCCTTTCCAATATATGCTCCAAACCACAAAGAAAGCTAACATTAAACCTCCTAAGGCTATACCAATTATTGCCATAGGAACAGTCCAGTTTCCAAAATAGGTGTTCCAATAGATAGGGTCCATCATATTGTTATAGCCGTAACTAAATCCGTTCATCATAATATATGTTTTTAAAATTACTTATAATAATCGACCTAGTTTATATACAAATCTAAACATTCCATAAATGGAATATTAGAGTTTGATATGTGCCCCCGCGAGGAATCGAACCTCGATCCGCACGTTAGGAGTGTGCTGTTCTGTCCATTGAACTACGAGGGCAATTTTATTGCCCGAGTTCCGACCGTAGCGTCGGAACAGGCTTCAATTATCAGATAAAATCATAACAAATTAGACCATTTTTATAAAGCTGTGACTATATTGATTTTTGATGTGTTTTATAGTATAAATAGGCCAATAAACAAAAACAAAAATAACTCATTTGTTTTTCTCCTTAAATGGCTTATTTAGATAACAAACCTGTAAAAGATCGTTTAGTTGGTGGAAGGCCTTTGGCGGAAGCTAAGGACGAAGCGATACTAACTGCATCCTTAAGAAACCCCAACTTGTTTGGGGTTTTGGTAGATAGATACCAAGATGCTTTTATGCGCTCGGCTCAAAGAGTGGTTAAAACACGTGAAGACGCCGAAGACATTGTTCAAGAAGCTTTTACCAAAATATATAAAAATGCCAAAAAGTTTAAAAAACAAGAAGGCATAGAATTTAAAAGTTGGGCTTACAAGGTTTTGGTTAATACCTCTTTTACTTTTTATCAAAAGATTAAAAAGAAGCAAGCGGTTTCGATGGAGTTTTTCGAAACCTACAAATACGACATAATGGATGAAAAAGGGAATATTAAAGCAGATTTAGAAACAAAAGAGATAATAAATAAAGTTCTACTAGAATTACCAGACGAACTAAAAAGAATAGTAGAGATGCATTATTTAAAAGATCTTTCTTACGAAACAATTTCTAAACAAGAAGGCTTAAGCATACCAGCTATTAAAATGAGATTGTTTAGAGGTAGAAAGCTGATGCAAAAGACCCTAGACGAAAAAGAATTAGATTAGAAACTTTTATTAAAACAGATAGTTATAATAAACAATGAACAACCAACAGTTAAAAAACAAAATAATGCGCAGGGTTTATACCACATGGTTTTGGAATAAATCTAAGCCGGTTTTGTTTTTACAACTTCCATTAGCCGCCATATTTTTAGCCATACAGCACGAATATGTTGCTTTTAGAGCTGTGGCTAGTAACGCTTTAACATCTTTGGAAAGCCCATCAAGCGCAGTAAATTATGTTGTAACAGCTTTTCAAAATGCAGAACCGCTAGTTGTTTTTTTGGGAGTATCGATAATGTTGTTTACCGTTTTAGCTTTAAACAGTATTGCAAGAAATGTTGTGGGTATATTCAGAAAGCCAATTGTATTACCACTTAAGGTGGATTAAAAAGGTCGGTTACAAACCATATTAAAAAGACCTAGACATTGCGTCGAGGTCTTTTTTCATGTTTAATTAAGTTGTTGTGGATATATCTAATAAATTTAATTCGCCATATTAGCGCGGATTAGAAATATTAGCGAAAACTTTATGGAATCCGATATAAAAGAATTATTAAAAAAGAATTTAGAAGCTTCGGAAAGAACTTTGCATTTGGTAGAAAAAATGCACAGAGCAGCTTTATGGGCAAGATTTTTTAGTTTTTTAAAATGGGTCGTAATAATAGCTGGTTTAGCTTATGGTTATATGGCAATTCAGCCAATGCTTAATCAAATTCTTGGCATAAGCCAACAAGTTAGCGGTTTACAAAAAATGATTCCTTCCGGTGGAGGTGATTTGGAAGGCTTGATAAAAGGGTTTATGAATAAGTAAATTATCAAATTATTAAAACAGCCAGCTTTAGGCTGGCTGTTTTTAGTTCTAAATGGTTTAATTTATTTTATGGTGGGGTGGCAGAGTGGTTGAATGCGGCGGTCTCGAACACCGCTATACCTGAAAGGGTATCGTGAGTTCGAATCTCACCCCCACCGCAGTGTGATATCTCTAGGATTTATAAATATGGCAAATAATTGGAGTATTCCGAATTGGCTAGAAAAAGATGTCAGGAGTAGAGATAAACGCTGTGTTTATTGTAGTGTAAAATTTAAAGATAATTTTCGTGATAAGGCATCATGGGAGCATATTAATAATAAAGCGAAGGATATAGAAAAATGGAACATTGTTTTGTGTTGTCGTTCTTGTAATTCTAGTAAGGGTGCAAAGAAATTATTAGATTGGTTTAAGTCTTCATATTGTTTAGAGAAGAACATCAACAAAAGGACAATAGCTAAGATTGTCAGAGAATATATAAAATTAACCCAGTAATGACTGTCCTTGCTAAGTTCTTGTCTTGTATTAGAATATTAAAAAATCCGCTCCGATGAATATCGGAGCGGGTGCTGTTTTCCTACTTCGCTTAGTTAAGCTACGAAGGACGCATTATAGGGAACCAAGAACCCATTTAAGTAGTGCCATTCTTATAAACATGCCGTTGCCGGCTTGTCTAAAATATTTGGCACGTGGGTTCGAATCGATTTCGGGAGAAATTTCATGGTTTCTTGGCAAAGGATGCATTATTATTGTTGAAGGTTTTAATTTTTCTACTTTTTCTGGTGTTAACGAAAACCTTTTTGCTTCTTCTTCGCTTATTGTTGAGCCACGTTCTTTTTGTATCCGTGTTTCATAAATTACATCAATATCTTTATAGTTTGGCCAAAAATAATTTACAACCTCAACCACAACATTTTTTCTTTCAAGATATTGAAGAATATCATCCTTCATTGCCAATTCTTCTGGCGAAGAAAAAATAATTCTTACGTTTTTATACTTTGCCAAAAGATAGGCGAGTGAGCGAACCGTTCTGCCGTTGGCAAGATCACCAACCATCATTACGGTGATATCATCAACCCGCCCAAGACATTGTTTGATAGTGTAAATGTCTAGCAAGGCTTGCGTAGGGTGTTGGCCTTTGCCGTCGCCAGCGTTTATTATTGGCACCGAACTTACTTTAGCGGCGCGTTCTGCGGCGCCAGTCTCGTGATGACGCAAAACAATAACGTCTGGGTAATATTCGCATAGTACACGAATGGTATCTTCCAATGTTTCACCCTTAGTTGCCGAAGAGAATTCTTTGGCGTTTTCAGTCCAGCATACATTCATGCCAAGTTTTTGGCCTGCCAAAACAAAAGATGTTCTGGTACGTGTGGAGGGTTCATAAAATACGGAAAGCATAGTTCTTCCTTGGAGCTCTCTTGCGGTTTTGAATATATTCAGATAGTTTCTACTTTCAACTTCTTCGCGCAAGCCATCCGCTTCCTCGAATATTTCATCCATAAATTCCAGACTAAACTGCTGAGCCTCTAGTATATGTCGTAAAGCCTGATTTTCCATTTGTTTCCCCCTTTAGTTTAAAAAGAGCAATGGTTTGATAACCAAAGCTATGTTAGCAATTTTTTTAAAAAATATGCAATAATTCGTCTATGGAAAAGAAAGTTTATTTTATTGGTATTGGGGGAATAGGTGTTTCATCTTTAGCACAATATTATTTGGCTACGGGGTGGAAAGTTAACGGTTCGGATGCTGTTAGAAGCGAAATTACAGACGATCTTAAAAAAAGAGGCGTTAGGATTTTAATTAATCCTAAAAAAATTAGTTTTAAAAATGTTAACTTGGTTATTCATTCTGCCGCTATTAAGCCCGATCACCCAGAAATTATAGAAGCAAAAAAACTTGGAATAAAAACTCAATTATATTCCGAAGCGGTAGGCGAATTAACTAAAAAATATTTTACAATTGCGGTTTCTGGTTCGCATGGTAAAAGCACCACCACAGCCTTGATTGGTTTAATTTTAAAAGAGGCGGGCTTGGATCCAACAATAATTGTTGGCACAAAGCTTAAAGAACTTGGTAACACTAATTTTTTATTAGGTAAAAGCCAATATTTGGTTTTAGAAGCCGATGAATACGCTAGATCGTTCCATAATTATTTTCCTAAAATTGCAGTACTAACAAATATAGATAAAGAACATTTAGATATATATAAAAATTTAAATGGAGTTATCAAGGGCTTCCGCGCCTTCTTCCAGAATGTTTGTGCCGATGGTTACATTATCGCTAACTCTCAAGATGCTAATGTTAAGACAGCCCTAAATTTCCAATTTCCAATTTCCAAATCCCAAACAAATTCCAAATTAAAAATTTCAAATCCCAAAGTAATTTTCTATAAGAAAGGAAGTCACAGGTTATTAATTCCGGGGATTCATAACCAATTTAACGCCGAAGCGGCTTGGCAAGCGGTTAAACTAATTGGGGTTAAAAAAGCTATCGCCGATAAAGTTTTTAGTAGTTACCAAGGCGCATGGCGCCGTATGGAAAAATTACAAATTACAAATCCCAAATTACAAAAAAGTTTCAAGCTTCATGTTTCAAGTTGTGTGATCTATTCAGACTATGCGCATCACCCAACAGAAATAAAGGCCACGTTGCAAGCTCTAAAAGAGAAATATCCTAAAAAGAATTTGGTTTGCGTGTTTCAACCTCATCAACAAGATAGGCTAAATAAATTATTTAAAGATTTTACAATTGCGTTTAATTTGGCCGATAAAACAATTTTATATCCTTTGTATAAAGTTAAGGGTAGAGACACCATAGGAAAAACATCTGAAGAATTATCTAAATCTATAAAACAAAATAATGTTTTTTATGCAGCAGATTTTAAAAAAATGAGAGACTTACTCGTTGCTGATTTTGATTCCGATTCTGTAATAGTGTTTATGAGTGCGGGGGATTTAGATAATCAAATAAGGAAATACCTAAAGATTTAATCTGGCATTTTTTTATAATCTGTGGTAATTTAGACGAGTACTAAATACTGCCTGTAAAAAGGCGGATTTTTATCACTCTAAACTATGTCTACAGATACCCAAACCCAAAATATGGACGTTGCTAAAGCCGGAGTTCGTCCTCCGGTAGTTGTGGTTATGGGTCACGTAGACCATGGAAAAACTACACTGCTCGATGCTATTCGCGAAACCAATGTTGCCGAAAGGGAATCGGGTGGAATAACGCAAGGTATCGGCGCTTACGAAGTAGCACATTCTGGCAATAAAATAACTTTTATAGACACACCAGGGCATGAAGCTTTTTTTGCTATGCGCGAACATGGTGTAAAAGTGGCCGATATTGCTTTGGTTGTAGTGGCCGCCGACGATGGTGTTAAACCTCAGACTAAAGAAGTTATAAAACATGTTTTAGAAAGTAAGATTCCTTTTATTGTTGTTATAAATAAAATAGATAAAGCAGGTTCTGCTATAGATAGAGTTAAAAAAGAACTTTCTGAAAATGGAGTTTTAATAGAAGAATGGGGCGGAAAAGTTCCGGTAGCTTTAGTTTCGGCACGCGATAAAACTGGTATAGATGAACTTTTAGGTTTAATTTTGTTAGTAGCCGAAATGGAAGAGTTAAAATATGATTCTAAAAAAACAGGTGAGGGTTATGTTATAGAATCTAATTTTGATGCTAGACGCGGTGTGGTAGCAACTATTGTTGTAACAGATGGTATTTTAAAAACCGGAGATTTGATTGTTTGTGGTACAGCTTATGGTTCTATAAAAATTATGGAAGACGATGCTGGTAAATTAATTACAGAAGCTCGTCCTTCTAAGCCAGTATCGGTGCTTGGTTTAGCAGATACCACCCCAATGATAGGCGAGAAGTGTATTGTTGTTTCTGGTACAAGTGAAGCTGAAAAAATTGTAGCCGAACACAAAAAAGGACATGAAGACTTTTTAGAAAAAATTAAGATTGAGCCCGATGGTCAACCCAAAGTTTTAACCATTGTTGTTAAAGCCGTAGCTTTAGGTGCTTTAGAAGCGCTGGTGAATACGTTAAGACAAATAAAATCGGACAGAGTTGGTTTAAAACTTTTAAAATGCGATGTAGGAGACATTGGCCAAGCTGATGTTAAAAAAGCTGAGACCACTGGCGCCAAAATAGTTGGTTTTAGAGTTAAAATAGGCAAAGATAGTTTAAATTATGCTGAACAGCGTGGCGTAGAAATAAAAAATTTCGATATCATTTATGATTTTGTTCAAGGTGTTAAAGATTTTATGAGCCATCTTTTAGAACCCGAAATTATAAGGGAAGAAATTGGCCAAATAAGTATTTTAGCTATTTTTAGAACCGAGAAACCAAGAATGGTTATTGGTGGAAAAATATCTTCTGGGCGTTTAAAGAAAGGAATTAAATTTGAAGTTAAAAGAGACGGCAAAATTTTGGGCTTAGGAAAAATAACTGGTTTGCAAAAAGGTAAAGAACCTCAAGATGAAGTTAGGGAAGGTAATGAAGCGGGCTTACAAGTTGAAAGCGATACAATAATAGCTGTTGGTGATACTTTGGTGGCATTCGAAGAAGAGAGGAAATATCCAGAGTTATAAAATTCTAAATCCTAAGTTCTAAACCCTAAAAAAGATGTCGGAAGAAAGAAGATTAAAAAGAATAGACGAATTAATACATCGGTTTGTAGCCGATCTTTTGCGTAAAGAACTAGATACAGATGCACTGGTTACAATTTCTAGTGTTACTACCACAGGCAATATACAGGATTGTGCCATTGGCATAACAGTTTTCCCTTTTGAAAAATCTAAAGAGGTTTTAAAAGAAATAGAAAAGAATATTTACGAGATACAGCAAGAAATAAATAAAAATTTAAAAATGCGCCCCGTGCCTAAGGTAACTTTTAAAATAGATGAGTCTCAAGAAAAAGGTGATAAAATTTTGAGAACTTTAGATAAAATAGAAATTAAAGAAGAAGATTAAGCCCCGTAGTAACTTGAGCTGAAGGTCTTTTGTATCAAACCAAATTTCAAAGTTAGATACAGAGATAAAGTTTCTTGAAACGTTGTAGTAAATATAAACAATCCAAATCAAAAGACCTTGGTTTGATTACAGTTCAACTGCTACTGGGTTAAGCGCCTAACCTTCTTTGTGTTTTTGCAAAGCTACCAAGAGCTATATCTAGCTCTTTTTTATTAAAGTCTGGCCACAATGTTTCGGTAAAATATAGTTGGCTGTCGGCTACGTCCCACATCATAAAGCCTCCGCTCCAATGAGGTTCGCCACCCGTGCGAATAACTAAATCTACTGCGGGTAAATCTTTAGTGCATAAATATTTTTTTACTAGTTCGTGGGTAGGTTTTTCGCCAGATATTTTTTCTATAGCTTTTAGCATTTCACTTTTACCATCGTAGGCTAAAAGAAAAGTTAAAAAATGTTTATTATAGTTTTTTGTTTTTTCTTTAATGCGATACAAAATTTCTTTTACATCTTCCGGAAACATTGATTCCCAAGAACCTAAAAAATCAACTTTAATCTGTTTGTCGTGGGTGTAGCTATCTTTTTCAAAATCTTCGAATATTTTTCCTATTAGTTTAAATAAAAATTTTACTTCTAACGCGTTTCTTTTTTTAATATTATCTTCCGACATCGCCCAGAAGGTAAAGTATCTTATACCCAAGCCAAAAGAGTCTTTAACTATTTGCTTTACTACTTCAGCTCCGTGTTCGTGCCCAACCCAAGGTTCTAAGCCTTTGGCTTTGGCCCAACGGCGATTGCCGTCGGGGATAATGGCTATGTGGTTTGGCAGGTTAGAATTCATATATATTTAACAATAAAAAAACAGCATTTGTTTTGCTATTTACTATTTTTAAGCTACTCAAACTGAAACATGGTGCTCGGGGCGAGACTCGAACTCGCAAGCCTTGCGGCGCAGGATTTTAAGTCCTGTGTGTATACCATTCCACCACCCGAGCAAATTTTCTCAGCAAAGCTTCGATCAAAAAACTGTTATCGGGTGGTGGCCCTGTGCGGCCTTTTGCCGCCCGCGAAAATCTCTTATTCGCTTTTCGCCCACCCGAGCAAATTTTCTCAGCAAAGCTTCGATCAAAAAACTGAGGCCGTGGCGGGAATTGCACCCGCGTATAAGGGTTTTGCAGACCCTTGCCTTGCTACTTGGCTACACGGCCGATTATATCAGAACTCCTATTATGATACCAAAAAACCCGTCTTAGCAATAAGGCGGGTTTTGTATCGCTAGTTATGCCGAATTTATTCTTAGTTTTTTAGTACGGCCTCTTTCAAACTTTGGTAGGCGAATTGTTAATATTCCATCTTTTAAAGAAGCTTTAGCGCTTTCAGTGTCCACTTCTTGGGGTAGAATTACCGAACGAGAAAATGACCCCCAGTAAAGTTCTTGGTAATAATAATCTTCTGGCGAAATACTTTCATCTTTTCTTCTGTGGCCTTGAATTGTAACCATGTCGGTAGCAATGGTTATGTCTAGGTCGTCTTGTTTAACACCAGCAATAGTAGATTTAATAACCATTTCGTCTGTGGTTTGGTAAACATCTATAGTTAATTGACCTTCTTCGGCCGGGGCGTCGTCGTGATCTTCTTCCGAATCGAAGTTAACTTTTACAGCGCTGGCTTTTTTATCCTGTTTGGCTACAGGAATTTCGGTTCTTGTATGATTTTTTGTAGCAGTGTTTCCGGCAGACGCCAAAATTTCCTTATATCTTTTTTCGTATTCTTCGTCTTCATTTTCTGGTTCACGGCCAGTAAGTAATTGGAAAAATGATTTTTTCATACTTTTCGTTATTTGGAAATTCCGACCAAAGTCGGAATAAGGTTTGATAGATCCAACGAAACGTCGGAGATCAAGCCCTTACCTGTAAAAGTCTTTTTTTAGTTTATAAAAGAGTGAGCTTACTATTATTGCTGTTACGCCAAGAAGCGTCATTACTGCTATTGTTGGAACTATGTCTCTAAAGCTATTGGAAGCCAGTGTTAAGGTGTTGTAGGCTCCGTGTATTAATGCCGCAATAATTATTCCTTTTAATATGGAATATTTTTCTAAAAAGAAATGTTTTCTTGCTAAAAAATAACCAACTATTGCGGAAGCCAGAACATGAAGCAGGGTAGAACTTATAAAACGTAATCCTGCAATTTGAAAAGCTTCGCCTGTAATTACGCCTCTCGAAATATCTGTAAAATGAAAAAGTGCCAAGATGTTTTCCAGTGCGGCAAAACCTAATCCTGATACGATCAAGTATATCATCGCGTCTGTTGGCTCGTCAAAAACAGAATTTCTTTCTACTCCTATTTTTACCGCTGCAAGTTTGGCTAATTCTTCTACTACTGCAACAAAGATAAAAAATATTAAAAAATTGGTTACTAAAGGCGAAAAAGAAAAGTTTTTTAACGAACTAATAAGCAAAAATTCTATGCCAGCAGCGATTGGCGCCACCAAAACTCCCAAGAAAAATACTTTTAATATATAACGATTAGGTTCGGGGCGATCGTCTTCGCGTAAGTAAACAGAAAGCCAAACAATGCTAGGTAAAATCCCAAGAGCAATTAATCCTAAAGACATAGAATTATTTTACCACGATTCTACAATGAGATGTTTTTTGTTTTCTTTGTTTATTTTTCCCCAAATGGTTTCGGTGATAAAAGGTGTGAATGGATGCAGTAATTTAAGAGTTCCTGCGAGGATATATAAAAGAGTTTCGCTAGTTTCTACGCTTTCCATTTTTTTACTTTCTTCTAAATATTTATCGCAAAAATCGTGCCAGAAAAATTCATAAAGTAAATGTAAGGCTGGGCCGAATTCATAAGTTTTTATAAGTTCCTCGGTGGTTTTTTTGGTTTCTTCGAACTTTTCTAAAATATCTTGGTTTATCTTTTCTTTAGCATCAGGTTTGTGATTTGTAACTTGTGGTTTGTGATTTTCGTTTTGTTTCAGAACAAAACGTGTGGCATTCCACATTTTATTTAAAAACTTTTTACCCGCCATAACAGCTTCTTGTTGCCATTTAATATCTTGGCCACCCATAGCTTGCCAAATTAAAGCGAAGCGCGTGGCGTCGGCACCAAATTCTTCTATAAGTTTTAATGGGTCAATTCCTGTGCCTAAAGATTTGGACATTCTTTTGCCTTCCTTGTTTAAAACTGTGGCGTGAATAATTACATCGGAAAAAGGTTTTTTGCCAGTAAATTCTAAACCAGAAAAAATCATTCTCGAAACCCATAAATTAATAATATCGCGTGCGGTAGATAAAACTTGGGTAGGGTAGAATTCTTTTAAGTCGTTTGGGTGTTTAGAAGAATCAAGAGTGGCGAACGGCCATAATGCCGAAGAAAACCAAGTATCCAAAACATCGTCAACTCCATCTAGTGGAATTTTATGGCCCCACCAAAGTTGGCGCGAAATAGACCAATCGCGAATGTTGCTTAACCAATCTAAATAAGTTTTAGCAAAGTTTTCTGGGTGAAATTTAATATTGCCATTTTCAACTTCGGCTTTGGCCTTAGCGGCTAAGTCTTTCATTTTTAAAAACCACTGTTTAGAAATTAAAGGTTCAATTACGGTGTCGCATCTGTAACATTTGGCAATGTTGTGAATAAATTTTTCTCTTTTTTCTATTAAACCGAGTTTATCTAATTCTTCTACAACTTTTTCTCGGCATTCTTTTGTTTTTAAGCCAACACAGAACTTTGCTTCTTCCGTCATTCTGCCTTTTTCGTCTATAACTTGGTAAATAGGTAAATTATGGCGTTCGTGAATTTCGAAATCGGCAACATCGTGGGCTGGTGTAACTTTTACGGCACCCGTACCGAATTCCATATCTACGGAATCGTCGGCAACTATTGGAATTTCTCTGTTTTGAATTGGTAAATTAATTTTTTTACCAACTAAATTTTTATAGCGTGCGTCTTTAGGATTAACTGCAACCGCGGCATCGCCCAACATTGTTTCTGGGCGAGTGGTGGCAACAATAATATTTTCCGAGCCATCGGTTAATGGATATTTTATAAAAATAAGTTCAGCTTCTTCTTCTTTATATTCGGCTTCCAAATCGGACAAACTTGTAGCACAGCGCGAACACCAGTTAACAACTCGGTTAGCTTGGTAAATTAATCCTTTTTTATGGTAATGCAAAAAAGCGGTTTCCACAGCTTCGGTATATTCTGGGTCTAAAGTAAAACGTGTACGCGACCAGTCGCACGAAGCACCTAGTTTTTTAAATTGATCTAAAATTATATGGCCATATTTGTCGCGCCATTCCCAAACTCTTTTTAAAAATTCTTCTCGGCCTAAATCAAACCGTGTTTGACCTTCTTTTTTAAGTTCCTTTTCTACAACGTATTGAGTGGCGATGCCAGCATGATCTGTTCCAGGCAACCACAAAGTTTTAAAACCTTTCATGCGGTGGTAACGAACCAAAATGTCTTGAATAGTTGAATTTAAAGCGTGACCCATATGCAAAGAGCCGGTAATATTTGGAGGCGGTATTACCATTGTAAAAGATTCTTTTCTTTCGCCTGGAAGTTTGTCTGGATCAAAAAAACCAGCTTCTTCCCATTCTTTATATATGTTGTCCTCGTGATCTTTTGGATTATAAGGTTTTTCTAGTTCGTTCATGATATTTATAGCTTATCATATTATTCTAAACGAAGATTAGCCTCGGCTTTTAAATCTGTTGGATTTTTAACTGGCTTCAGTAATTTATATTCTGCTAAAGCAGCTAAGGCTATCATTAAAGCATTGTCGCCGGTCATACTGGTTGGCGATAGAAGGCATTTAATTTTTGGAAAATCGGTTTTAAATTTTAATTCTAAAGTTTCTCGTAATTTTTTATTAGCAGCCACACCACCACCGAGGATTAAAGTCTTAGGGTTTAGTGTTTTGGCTGCTAGGGTGGTTTTATAAACCAAAACATCTACTACCGCTTGTTCAAATGAGGCGGCGACATCGGCTTTATTTTGTGCAGTTAATTTTAAAGCTTTTTTACTAGCGCCCATTCCGTTAATTAAATATAGAACTGAAGTTTTTAAACCAGAAAAAGAAAAGTCTAAATTTTTAGTGTTTAACATTGGGCGTGGAAAATTAAACTGCGAAGGGTTACCCTTTGTAGCTAGTTTAGAAATTTCTGGCCCGCCAGGGTAGGGAAGTTTTAAAAGTTTAGCAACTTTATCAAACGCCTCGCCTGCAGCATCGTCTAAAGTTTCGCCAATAATTTGGTAGTGCCCTAATTTTTTAGAAAATACTAATTGCGTGTGACCACCGGAAACTATCAAACTTAAAACTGGAAAGGTAAGTTTGTTTTCTAAAATATTTATATAAATATGCCCCTTCAAATGGTTAATACCAACTAAAGGTTTATTTAGTTCTTGCGCAATTTTTTGGGCAAAATTTACACCAGTCCACAAGCAAGGAGCTAGACCAGGGCCATTGGTTACAGCAATTATATCGATAGCTTCCAGCTTCCAGCTTCCAGCTTTTAGCTTACTGAAAAGAATAGGTAAGTTTTTTTCGTGTTCGCGTTTAGCTAAAAATGGTACTACGCCGCCAAAAGGGCGATGGGTTTCTATTTGCGAAGACACTAAATTAGCCAAAATTTTAATCCCGTTAGAGGCCGCGAGGGCTCGCAGCGACCCTCTGCCTCTAACGGGACGAGCCTT
>CALRHC010000010.1 GCA_943359335.1 Candidatus Yanofskyibacteriota bacterium | reverse complement strand
ATACAATTTGTATTGTTTAATAAATTAATTTGATACCCCACAATTAAAAGCAGCTAATCTGTCGGGATTTTTTTCTAAATTAGATTTAAGTTCAAAATGCCAACTTTCACTTTTCAAAACACAAAAACCATTAGGCTTCATAATATTATTAAAGAATGATGCTTGGGAACATTTGCGTCCATTCTGCCAACACCAAGCATCTACAGCTTGTCCATCGATATGCCTACAATTGGAGCCATTACCCTTTGGAATACAGGTTTCGGGGCTACATTGTTTAGAACTAGTTGCTCCATCTGGGCAATTTTGGCTCACTAATATTTCTTGATCTTGTAAACTTCTGGCTCCACTTGTAACTAAAATTTCTATGCCCGAATTAAAACCTGTAGCAGTCTGCCCAGCGTTAGCTAGTTTTGATTGAACATCTAGCCTAAGCCCCATCAAATCTACATCCCCATCGGCAATTTTAATTCCAAGAATATCTCCTTCGGCAACCGCTAATGGCTGTATAGCTGTTGGTTCTTCATTAAATGCTAAATCTTCGCCAATTTTAAGGTTAAAACTACCATCTTTAAGATAATCTCCGGTAACATCTCTAATTTCTCCACCAGAACAAGAAATTTCGAACTGCCCACTTTTAAAACTAGAATTTGCGGTGCTATTATCGCCAGCAAGAAATTTAACCACAAAAGAAGCTAAAATATAAGAAGAATAAACTATTGCAATGCCAATCATTACGGCTGTTAATCTTTTACGCCCAGCACCTGCCTTATTCTGATTACCTCCAGCAGTTATCATATCGAAACCAGCCCATAAAATAATTGCGGTTGCGACTATTGGCACAAGTGTCCAAACAACGAAATTAAAAATATTCTGAACTAAAGAAAAAAGATCACACAGCTTACAATTTATACCAGTACAAGGCACAAGCCCTTGAGCATAAGCAGATAGTGAAACTGCAACAATCACCACAAAAAAAATAGTGACTTTAATAATCTTCAATTTACAATTTACAATTTTCATCTAAGTAATATTAAACATTAAAAATCAAATATTAAAATGACGTATAAAAAACTAAAATTATCTTAGCAGATTATTTGTTTCTGCTACTGCTTCCTTAATAGCTTCTTTAGCCGAAGTCTGGCTTAAAGAAACAGAATTTATCATCCGTTCAAATATTTTTTTAACTTCGGCATCATCCGGCTGCGCCCAACTTGTAGCAGTTAAGGTTTGTTTAGCAAAAATATTTAGTAAAGCGTCGGACACTGTATAAGAAATTAAATCTTTTCTGGCGGGTGGCAAATGAGAAGCGGAAATATAACTTCCTTGAGCGTTTTTTGTAGAAACAAAGAATAAAAAGTTCCAAGCAGTATCCTTTTTAGTACTAATACCGGTTACAGCACCTGCCTGGTAAGATGCAAAATTAATATCTAAATAAGAAGAATCTTTTAAGGAATCTTTAATTTGTGGCGCCGGTGCTACACCTAAATTATTAACAGCGGATGTAATTTGTTTTAAATCTTTAGCATAACCTAAATACATAGCAGACGCGCCTGTTTTAAAAGCTTCTATAGCCTGTGGCATTCTAGCGTTCCATGTATAAACAGGTTTAGAGCTCAAAGCAAAGCTGGTATAAAAATTAAGTGCGGATTCACCTGGGTTAAAGGCCTTTCCCTGTAAAGAAACCGTGGTATCGAAGGAAGCCTTTTTACCATCTGAACTAAGCATTGGTGTGCCGGTTTGAAGCATTAACAAAGAAAGTATGTCGCTAGCATAATTAACATTAGAAACAGTTCCTAATGCCGCGCCCGATCTAATAAAATCACCAGAACCATCTTTTTGAGTTAATTGTTTTATATCTTCACTAAATTCGTCCCATGTTTTTGGAGGATTTATTATGCCCGCATTATTAAAAAGAGATTTATTATAATAAAGACCAATAGTATCTATATAGAAGGGAATTCCGTAAATTCTATTAGATTTAACTAAATCTATAGAGGCTACATCGGCAAAAGTATTTTTAAAACCCTGAAGCGACATTAAACCTCCTGGCATTGGAGAAAGTTTATTTAAATGTTTATTTAACCAAGTGTTGTTTATAGAAATAATATCGGGACCAGTTCCAGAAGCTAAAGAGTTTATAAAATCTTTTTCATAAGAAGAAGGATTTTTCTGAACATATTTAATAGTTATATTGGGATTTGCTGTTTGGTACGCAGAAATTATGGCGGTCCAATAACTGGATGGATCTGTGCCCCAAAATTCTAGGGAAGCTTTTTCATTTGCACCTGGTTTTTTACCAAATATAAAAGCAGAAACAGCTAAAAGCATTAGTATGCCAACTACTGTGAAAATAATTATTTTATACTTCATATAAAACCTATTGTTTTTTAAAAACCAATCCCCAGTGATCGCTGGCAACAACAATTTCTTTGTCTAAAGAAAAACCAAGGCCCACTACCATTTGCTGGCATTCTTCTTTAGAAAATTTATAACCTTCTCCTTTTGGACCAAATTGAGAAGATGGTTCCCAATCGATAATTATTAACTCTCCGCCCATCTTTAAAACCCTATGCGCCTCTTTTATTATTTCTAATTTTTTTTGTGATTGAAATAAAATATTTGTAAGCAAAGCAATATCTTGGCTTGTATCGTTAAGTTTGGAGCTACCGAATACTTCTAAATCAGCCCTTATATAATTTATATTAAAAAGACCGCGTGATTGAGCTGCAGTTTTTAACGTATCTAATTTACCTTGCAAAACATCTATTGCTGTAACAGAGCCTTCCGAACCAACAATAGTGGCAATAAGCAAGGCAAAATAACCAGAGCCCGAACCAAAATCAGCTACTTTATAGCCTGATTTAATATCCAAACTAGAAATTATAGTATCTGGGTTTAGAAAACCTCCTTGAGGAATCATTGTTAGCTTTTAGCTTCCAGCTTTTAGCTTGATTAGTCTTACTGAAAGCTAATGAAGCTAATTTAACTAAAAGCTATTTATAAAGTTGTTGTAGAACCTATCTGGTCGCCGTCTTTTAACTTCATTACCCTTACACCTTGAGTGGCGCGACCCAAAACAGAGATATCTTTTAAAGGAGTCCTAATTAACTGGCCTTTTTTAGAAATTACTATTAAATCTTCTTCTTCACCAAGAATTTTTGCTGAAACTATTTCACCTGTTTTTGGTGTAACTTTAGCAGTTTTTATGCCAGACCCTGCTCGTTTTTGCTTTTTGTATAACTTAATAGGAGTTCTCTTGGCATATCCCTTAGAAAGCACAACCAAGACTTCGGAATCTTTGTTTTGAGAAGTTATAACATCAGCCCCTGCAATTAAATCACCACTCTTAAGCCTCATAGCGTTAACACCGCTAGCATTTCGGCCCATATCACGAACATCATTTTCGGAAAATCTTATAGCTTGCCCTTTTTGGGTAACTAAAATTATTTCATCCTTACCAGAAGTTAGTTTAACCCAATCAAGTTCGTCGTCTTTGTGAAGCTTTATAGCTATAAGACCAGAACGCCTAACATTGGCAAAATCAGTAACATCTGTTTTTTTAATTATACCACTGCGGGTTATCATAATTAAAAACTTACCAACATTTTCTTGGGTTTTAGATTTTTTAATATCAAATTTAACAGGAACAATTGCGGTAATAGCTTCTTCTTGGCCTATTTCCAAGAAATTAACCAAGGCCCTGCCTTTAGAAGTTCTGGTAGCCACAGGAATTTCGTGAACTTTGGAAAGAAACACTTTACCAGTAGAGGCAAATAACAAAACACTATCGTGAGTATTGGCTACAACCAAATGTTGAATAAAATCTTCCTCGGCCACAGCTGCACCAATTTTACCCGAACCCCCACGTTTCTGCGTGCGATACGTGCCTGGTGGTAAACGCTTAATAAAACCATCTCGGCTTAGTGTAATAATAACTTCTTCGTCTGGAATTAAATCTTCTTCGCTAAATTCGCCAATAGGGTTAACATATATTTTTGTTCTGCGCTCACTAGGATAACGATCCCTAACTTCTTTAAATTCGTCCTTAATAACGCCCAAAAGCTTTTTAACATCATCTAAAATACTATTTAAATAAGAAATTAATTTCTTTTTTTCAGCGAGTTCGTCTTCTATTTTCTTTCTTTCTAAACCCGCCAATGTTTGCAAACGCATTTCCAAAATAGCAGTAGATTGAATCTCTGAAAGTTTAAACTTTTTAATTAAGTTTGAATGAGCATCTTCTCGGGTTTCCGATTTTCTAATAGTGGTTATAACTTCATCAATATGATCCAGTGCCTTAGATAAACCTTCTAAAATATGCTTTCTCTCTTCGGCTTTTTTAAGATCATATCTGGTTCGGCGTTCAACAATAACTTTTCGGTGAGCCAAATAATGTTCTAAAACAGATTTTAGCGATAAAACCTGTGGTTGAATTCCATCAACCAAAGCCAACATGTTTAAGTGGAAGGTTTTTTGAAGATCGGTAAGTTTATAAAGTTTATTTAAAACTTTTTGAGGATAAGCATCACTCCTTAGTTCTATCATTATTCTAATACCATCTTTATCGGATTCATCGCGAATATCTTTAATACCCTCAATCTTTTTTTCTTTTACCAAATCAGCCAAATGTTCCAACATTGTGGCTTTATTAACTTGGTAAGGTATTTCTCTAATAATTATTTGAAAACCTTTAGATCCTTTGCCTTCTATAACATCAGCCACACCACGCACAACCATAGGGCCGCGACCCGAAGCATAAGCTTGGATAATATCTTTCTTGCCATAAATAGCGCCGCCAGTTGGAAAATCTGGGCCTTTTACAAATTGCATCAAATCTTCACCTGTAGCTTTTGAGTTATCGGACAAATAAAGCAAAGCATCAATAACTTCCACCAAATTATGAGGTGGAATGTTAGTGGCCATACCAACAGCAATACCAACCGAACCATTTAGCAATATGTTTGGAACTCTGGCTGGCAAAACAGAAGGCTCTTCCCTACTACCATCGTATGTTTCCCTCCAGTCTACTGTTTCTTTGTCTATGTCTGTGAGCATTTCTTCTGCTACGTTTTCCATACGACATTCCGTATAACGATACGCGGCAGGAGCGTCGCCATCTATAGAACCAAAGTTACCCTGCCCGTCTACTAATGGGTAACGAAGAGAAAAATCTTGAGCCATACGGGCCAAGGCATCATAAATAGCCGCATCTCCATGCGGGTGATATTTACCAATAACGTCTCCAACGACCGTAGCGCACTTTCTATACTTAGCACTGTGACGCAAGCCATTTTCGTGCATCGAATAAAGAATTCTACGATGTACAGGTTTTAAACCATCGCGAACATCGGGTAAAGCGCGAGAAACTATAACACTCATGGCGTAGTCTAAATACGCATCTTGCATTTCGCTTGTTATTTCTCGATCCTGAATATTCTTATTTACTATATCGATGGGGGCTTGTTTTTTTGAATCCATTTTTTCTATTCTACAGGTAATTCGTATACCGGCCTATTATTTTCTATTTTTACCTCTTCTTTTTTTGAAACCATATTTCCATATTCGCCCATTTTATCAGAAGCTTCTTTTTTAAAACTCTTAAATCCCTGAACTAACGCAGCAAGAGGACTTACCATTTTCTCTTCTTCGCCCAATAATTTAGCTGCACCCGAACCCTGCGACAAATCTATTTTCTGTAACTGATTTTTAAACATTACCACCCAAAAAAACATTAACAATAAAAAAGAGCAAGCTAAAAGGCCAACCAATATTCTTTTTTTGGCTTTATTGTTTTTCCTTTGAAGATTGTAAACGAAATTATAAAGTGACATTTAAAAACCTATGCAACACTTAGCACTACCATTTTTGTTTCTTCTTGTGGCAAATCTTTCTTTTTAATATTTAATTTGTTCTGCGGTTCAACATCAGAAGCACCCATTTCTTTAAAAAACACAGAGGCTTTCTTTTCTGGATTATAACCTATCGGAATAACAATTCTAGGCTCTATCTGGTTAACTATTTTACTAGCAACTTCATTAGAATCATCGGACGCGCCTACATCTATTAATAAAATATCTACATCGGAAAAATTTTCTAACTGAGCATCCGTTAATTCTTTATCTAATCCAGCTAAATAACAAAGTCTTACGTTTTCTACTTCTACGGTATAAGGAATATTTTCGCCAAAACCAGTAAATCCCATAACAAAAAAACTTTTAACATCGTATTCGCCGGGATTGTTTATTAAAAAAGAAGTGGTCTTTATCTTTCTGTCTTCTTCGTTTTCGGAAGATGACAAAACAACATTAGCGGCTCTGGCCGATTTTAATTCTTTTTCCAAATCTAAAGGATTCGCCATAAGCGAATTTTCTCCACTATCTATACCCACAGAGTTTTTGCCGTACCAAAAGATGTTCATAAAATACTAGGTTAATCACAAACAACGCGCGAAACTATTTTAAATTCACGTGATTGGAGTGCATCTACCTGTTTGTATTGATATAAATCTAACATAGTTTTTTTATAGGTTCAACGATTTAATCTTACAAAGTGCACCAAAAGTGATACCAAAAATACATATATTGCCTTTATTATTATGTTCTGTTATAGTTTCTACACAAAATATGAACACTAACGAAACCAACACTTCTGTCTCCACAACTTCTCCAAAAGAGGTTCAATCCATGAAGGACTTACTTCTGGAAAAAAATATAAATATTGTAGTACCTAAAGTAGGCGATATGTTACAAGGCTTGGTTATAGACAAGGGCCGAAACAGAATTTATCTAGATCTTAGCGGATTTAGAACTGGCGTTCTATATAAGAGCGATATGGAATCTTTTAACACAAGTTTTCAAGACATTAAAAAAGACGATGTCTTAATGGTTAAAATAACAGAAATCGAAAACAAGGATGGTTTAGTGGAAGTATCTTTAATACAAGCCACAATGGATCAATCTTGGGATGTTATAAAGAACCTAAAGCAGAGTGGAGACGTTATTGAAGCTAAAATAACAGGGGCCAACCGAGGAGGCCTGACCGCTCAAGTAGAGGGGCTCGCCGCTTTCTTACCAGTCTCTCAGCTTTCTAGCCAAAATTACCCACACGTTGAAGGTGGAGACAAGGAAGAAATATTAAAAATACTTAAGAAATTTGTAGGGCAAACAATTTTAGTAAAAATCATTGATTTTGATCAAAAAAACTTAAAAATAATACTTTCGGAAAAAGCCAAAATATCTAAAGAAATGGAGGCTAAACTTTCTGGATATAATGTAGGCGACAATGTGGAGGGTGAAATATCTGGTTTAGTTGATTTTGGTGCTTTTGTTACATTTAACAGCATCGAGGGCTTGATCCATATTTCCGAAATAGGCTGGCAATTAGTTGAAAAACCTAGCGATGTACTAAAAATTGGCGATAAAATAGAAGCCAAAGTTATTTCTGTGGAAGGAGATAAAATTTCTCTTTCTTTAAAAGCTTTAAAGCCAAATCCTTGGAATGAAGTTGAAAACAGATACAAAAAGGGTGATGTTGTTGATGGAACCGTTGTAAAGTTTAACCCTTTTGGTGCTTTTATAAGGTTAGATTCCGAGATTCAAGGCTTAACCCATATTTCCGAATTCAAAACCTATAAAGATATGACCGCAGCTATGGAGATAGGAAAAACCTATCCTTTTAAGGTTTCCGCCTTAGAACCAAAGGAATACAAACTGGCATTACAGCCAAATTTTGACTTTAAAACCGGCGAAAACCCTGAAAACTCTATCCAGAGTTAACCTTTGACACAAATTTATATTTGTGATAGTATTTTTATATGAGAGACGTGTTAAAAAACATACTTTTTGCTTTGGTAATTTTTATGGTTTTAGTATCCCTATTCTCTGGGGCTAATACCTTTTTTGATAAAGAAAACGTTATTTCTTTATCTGATTTAGCCTTAAAAGCTAAATCTGGAGAAATTAAAACCGCCTTAATTTCTGGAGACAAAATAGAATTAACCCTATCCGACGAATCTAAAGTATTTGCGTACAAGGAAGCTTCGGGTTCACTTTTAGAAAGTTTAAAAAACCTAGGCGTAAACGATAACGATATAAAGAAAATAAATATTCAGGTTAAAACCGAAGGAGGTTTAGCCTATTTTTTGATAAACATTTTACCTATTGTACTACCGTTTCTTTTAATCATTCTTTTCTTTTATTTTATGTTTCGCCAAGCTAAAGGCGGTCAAATGCAGGCTTTTAACTTTGGTGCGTCTAAAGCTAAATTATTTGACGCAAACAAAGAAAAAATAACTTTTAAAAACGTTGCGGGTGCCGAGGAAGCCAAAGAAGAACTAAAAGAAGTTGTAGAATTTTTAAAAAGCCCAGGTAAATTTTTAAGCATGGGCGCAAAAATTCCTCGTGGAGTTATTTTAATCGGCTCCCCTGGCACAGGAAAAACCTTACTCGCCCGTGCAGTGGCTGGCGAAGCTAATGTTCCATTTTTTCACATTTCTGGATCAGAATTTGTGGAAATGTTTGTTGGTGTTGGTGCCTCCAGAGTTAGAGATTTATTTAACAACGCTAAAAAACACTCTCCATCAATTGTATTTATAGACGAAATCGATGCCGTAGGCAGACACCGTGGTGCTGGTATGGGCGGTGGTCACGATGAACGTGAACAAACCTTAAACCAAATTTTAGTAGAGATGGATGGTTTTGAACGAGACACCAACGTTATTGTTATAGCAGCTACAAACAGACCCGATATTTTAGACCCAGCGCTATTGCGCCCAGGCAGGTTCGATAGACGTGTAATTATAGACGAACCAGATATTAAAAACCGCGAAGAAATTTTAAAAATACACTCCGAAGGAAAACCTTTATCGGCCGACGTTGTTTTGCGAAAAATCGCCGAACGCACCCCTGGTTTTAGTGGTGCCGACTTAGCCAACTTAATGAACGAGGGTGCAATTGCAGCCGCTCGTAAAAATCAAAAAGAAATAACCCAAACAGAACTTACCGAATCCATAGAAAAAGTAATGATGGGCCCAGCCAGACGAAGTAAAGTTTATTCTGCCAAAGAAAAAGAAATTGTAGCTTTCCACGAAGCTGGCCACGCTTTGGTAGCTGCTTCCCTTTCTAACGCAGACGCGGTACACAAAATTTCTATAGTTTCTCGCGGAAGAGCTGGTGGTTATACATTAAAATTACCTACCGAAGAAATAAACTTTTATTCTAAAAATAAATTTATAGACGAGTTAGCTACTTTACTTGGTGGCTACGCTGCCGAAAAAACAGTCTTTGGCGATGTAACAACCGGCCCACATTCCGATTTAAAAACTGCTTCTGATTTAGCCCGCCGAATTGTTACAGAATATGGTATGTCGGAGAAGATGGGTCCAATGACTTTTGGCGAAAGAGAAAAATTAGTATTTTTAGGCAAAGAAATGGGTGAAAACAGAAATTATTCCGAAAGTGTGGCAACAAAAATAGACGAAGAAGTTTCTAGTTTTATAGATAAAGCCTATAAAACAGCAATGAAAATTGTTAAAGAAAAAAGAAACGCCTTAAACAAAATTGCATCTGTTCTTATAGAAAAAGAAACCATAGAACAAACAGAATTTGAGGAGTTAATGAAAAGCATGCGAGCATCTGGATCGGTAGCGTAAAAGACTAAGAAATCCCCGCCGACTTGAGTCGGCGGGGATTTTTAGTTAAAGTTACATATATAAGGCTTTTATTTAAATAGGGCGTGTAGCTCAATTGGTTAGAGCACAGAGCTTATACCTCTGCGGTTCCTGGTTCGAGTCCAGGCACGCCCACAAATATTTCTGGAATCCCAAAACCCATCTTTCTCATTTTCAAGCTCGAGCAACAAAATGAGATTAGTTAAATTTTAAACCAAACCAAAACTTCTCTTTAGAGCTAAGTCATCATCAAATTTACTTATTTCTAAAAACCTAACATGTGGACGGAGATTAAAGAATTCAACCACATAATCCACCTCATTTTTACATTCATAAGGCAAAATAAACGCGCTTTCTTGGTATTTTATAAACCCTAGCTGTTTTAGCATATTTCTTAACACATCTCTTTCCTTTTTTCTTTTATTGGGAATATCGAACATAACCATTCGCCACTTTTTATCCCAAACAGCAGGTTTTTTAACTGTCATTGTATCCATATTATAAGTTAATACCTTTTTACGGCCATCTTCCGAAAGTACTACCGTCATAGATCCGTTTTCGTGTTCTCTGGCCTCTATTAGTTTTGATTCGTAAAGAGATTTTATAGCTCTTTTAAGAGACGTCTCATTAATTTTATTCCATTCATCTGCTACACTTTTAATAACAGCAAAATATTTTTTGGGCGTTCCAGCCAAAGAAAGCCCTACTCCCCCAGCAAGAAGAATTAAAACTTTTTTTTGCGCCGCGCCCAATTTATTAAAACCGCTTCTGTTTCTATTATTATTTTCCATATTTTATATATTTTCTATCATTTTTTAACTCAAGCTCAAAACCACAAAATCTCATATTCGCGCTCGAGCAACAAAATGAGATAAGTTAATAAGAGATAATTTATTTAATTATATAGCCTATTTTATGTTCCACATAGAACCCAGTTCTCCACAACATTTAAAAGTAGGTATGGCAGGAGAAAATATAGCCTGTAAATACTTAGAGCAAAAAAATTACAGAATAATAGAAAGAAATTTTAGAAGGAAGTGGGGCGAGATAGATATAATTTGTTTAAAAGTAAACGATAAAAGTTCCTTGTGGAACAGGATATCCAGTAATATTTTTAATGTTCTACGTAAAACAAATAATAAATTACAGTTAAATACCAATGATTTTAATGTTCCACAAGGAACAGAATTAAATAAATTAGTATTTGTTGAGGTAAAAACCCTAAAAAACGGATCAGGATTGAACCCAGAAGATAACTTAACAGAATCAAAAAAGAAAAAGCTTATAAGAACCTGCGAGCTATATGTCTCTGACAATCCGGCATACACAGAAATAGAATGGCAAATAGATGCTATCTTGATTAAAATAGATCACAATCTTAAAAAGGCCAGCGTGAGACATATTGAGTCTGCGATATATTAAATATAAAAAGCACCCTAACTCTTACCTCATATTCACACTCGAGCTCAGATATGAGATAAGAGTTAGGGTTCAGTAATCAAGAGAAGTAAGGAAGTATGCGGTATTGAAATCATATTATACCGAATATAGTGCATGTAATTAGTACATATAATATATTGAAAACTATAGAAGAAATGTTCAAGGTAAATACCTATATATTCCCTAGGAAATATGCCATTTGCCAAAAAAGATAATGGCTGTTAATATTATAAAAACGAATTAAGCACCTATCGGAATAGCCTAGGCTGTTCCGAACGATATTTCATGCTTACAACAAAACAAAAAGATAAAATAATCAAGTCTTACCAAGACCACGAAAAGGACACTGGATCAGCCAGTGTACAAGTTGCCGTAGTAACAGAAGAGATAGAGCGCTTAGCTCTGCATCTTAAGAAAAACCCTAAGGATAATCATTCCCGCAGAGGTCTTCTTAAAATGGTTTCTCACAGAAAATCTCTTTTGGATTACTTGTCTAAAAACGACGAGAAAAAATACACATCTTTAATAAAGAAGTTAGGATTAAAAAAATAAGAGCCTTGCTCTTATAAATCTGCTAAAAGATGAGCGCAATTAAGCACAAAGAACAAAGAGTAGGCGTTTTTATAGACGTCCAAAATTTGTATCACTCTGCAAAGCATATATATAATAGTAGAGTTAATTTTAAAGAAGTCCTCCGGATGGCAACATCGGGCAGGAAACTTGTTAGGGTTATTGCCTACGTTATAAAAACAGAATCTGGGGAAGAAAAATCTTTCTTCGAAGCTCTAAATAAACTTGGTATAGAAATGCGGGTAAAAGACCTTCAAATTTTTCCTGGCGGAATGAAAAAAGGAGATTGGGATGTAGGCATGGCTGTTGATGCTGTTAGATTATCGGCACAGCTAGATGCGGTTGTTTTGGTTACAGGCGATGGGGACTTTGTTCCTTTGGTTGAATATTTAAAATTTAACCGAGGACTACAGGTTGAGGTTATGGCTTTTGAAAGAACAGCATCGAGCAAACTTACAGAATCCGCCGATATTTATATTGATTTAGGGGTTAGCGAACAATACTTTATTAGGAAAAAACAATAAATAAAGCCGGCAGGCAATCGGAAAGCGAGTTTATCCTTATGTTTCTTCAATTAGGAAGTATAAGGATACATTCGAGCCTTGATTGTATTGTCGGCCGACAATACAAGTGAATAACAAAAAAAGATTTGAAACCGAAATAGGTTCAAAAAAATTGATAGTGGAGACAGGTCATTGGGCTTTGCAAGCCAGTGGGGCAGTAACAGTAACTTACGGAGAAACAGTAATACTAGCCACTGTAGTTATGTCTAAAAATGAAAGAACTGGTATAGACTACTTTCCGTTAACTGTAGATTTTGACGAAAAATTTTACGCTGCAGGCAAAATAAAAGCCTCTAAGTGGGCAAAAAGGGAAGGTAGACCCACGGATGAAGCTATTTTAACTGCTCGTCTAGCCGATAGAACTTTGCGCCCACTTTTTAACCACAGGCTAAGAAACGAAGTTCAGCTTATTTTAACTGTTCTATCTTTTGATGGAGAAAACGATGCAGATGTACCAGCAATAATTGCGGGTTCCACTGCCATATTAATTTCTGGCATTCCTTGGAATGGGCCGGTTGGCGCAGTAAGAGTAAGTCGAGACGAAAATAAAAAAATAGTAATAAATCCTACCTATGCTGAACGTGTTAAAAGCGATTTAGACTTAGTAGTTTCCGGACCAGAAAAACTAGTGAACATGATAGAATGCCGTTCGAACGAAGTAACCGAAGAAGATTTGCTTTTGGCTTTTGAAACTGCGCAAAAAGAAATTCAAAAAATAATAGATTTTCAAAAGAATATTGCTGAATCATTGGGGCATAAAGCATTACTAACAACATTACCTTCTGCTGATGAAACCTTAAGAAAAGAAATAAAAAGTTTTATTGGAAAGCGTTTAGAGGAAACTATTTCTAAAGGCGATATGAATGGCGCCGAAGAAATTAAAAAAGAATATTTCTTAAGCATTCCAGAAGAAAAGAGGAATTCTAAAGATACAGCTGAAAGCAATATCCTTTTCGAGGAAGAGATGAATGAAATAATTCATAAAAATGTTCTAGAAAAAAACCAACGTGTTGATGGCAGAAAAATCGAAGAAATTCGCACTCTTAGTATTGAAGTTGGAGTATTACCAAGGGTTCACGGATCTGCTATTTTCCAACGTGGCCAAACTCAAGCCCTATGCGTTGTTACATTGGGTTCGCCAGGAATGGAGCTCTCTGTTGAAACAATGGAATTTGAAGGCACTAAGCGTTATATGCATCACTATAATTTTCCTCCTTTTTCTTCTGGAGAAACAGGAAAAACAGGTAATCCTGGCCGAAGAGAAATTGGCCATGGTGCCTTAGCTGAAAGCGCTCTAGACCCAGTAATTCCATCTAAAACTGATTTTCCTTATACAGTAAGGGTTGTAACAGAAATACTATCCTCTAATGGGTCTACTTCTATGGCCGCAACTTGTGGTTCAACATTGGCCTTAATGGATGCGGGTATAAAAATTAAAAAACCAGTAGCAGGCATTGCTATGGGTTTATTTATTGAAGACGAAACCAATCCAGAAAAAAAATTCGTTGTAGTAACGGATTTACAAGGCGCAGAGGATCACTATGGCGATATGGATTTTAAAATAGCTGGCACAAAAGAAGGTGTTAATGTTTTACAATTAGATGTAAAAATATCTGGCTTAACTTCAAAAATACTTACCCAAGCCCTAACTCAGGCAAAAAAAGCTAGATTAGAAATTCTCGAAGCAATGCTTAAGGTTATTCCTAAACCAAGAGAGAAGATGTCGCCTTATGCACCGAAAATATTAACTTTAAAAATAAATCCTGCTAAAATTAGAGATGTTATTGGCGCCGGAGGAAAAACTATTCATCAAATAACAGATGAAACAGGTGTTACAATAGATATAGATGATAATGGTTTAGTGTTTATAACCTCTAGCAACGAAGAATCTGCCGAAAGAGCTAAAGAATGGATAATCAGCCTTACCCGCGAAATTGTTCAAGGAGAAATGTTTCAGGGTAGAATAGTAAAGATATTAGACTTTGGAGCATTTGCCGAAATACTTCCAGGACAGCAAGGCCTAATCCATATTTCTGAATTAGCACCATTCCGTGTAAATAGAGTAGAGGATATTGTTAACATAGGAGATGTTGTTCCTGTTATAGTAAAAAACATAGATACAGAAGGTAGAATCAACCTTTCACTCAAGGACGCACAAAAGCCGGTTAGAAATTAAAATTTTAAAATCAGAATTACAGACTACGATTCGAAAATTTAAAGAAAATCGTCTTGGGACGACATAAATTTTCGGGTTTTGAGTTTTCAATTTTGAATTTATTTTAGTGTCTCCAACTTCTTCAACAACCCAAATAGAACCTAAAAACGCTCTATCCTATAAAATAAGAACAATGGCTGGCGATATTGACGCTCTTAAAAAAGGATCGGCTCCTTTGCATTCGGAAATTAAAATAGATCCGGCCGCAATACCTCAAATTAATAAATTTAAACCGTCTTTTCCTAAAATAGAGCCCGTAAAACAAGAAATTAAACAATCACCGCCACAAACAGAACCCAAAAAACTAGAAATAACGAAAGAAGACGTAAAACCAGTTCCACCACCTCAAGCAATAAAAATAGAAGCACCACCAATCATTACAAAGCGAGAAGAAATAAGAAAAGAAGATATAAATATAGAAAACTTAAAACCTCTAACGTCTCCACCTCAATTCCCTCCAAAAATAAATCACCCGTTTGAATCTCCAATAAAAAAACCAATCATGCCTCCAGAAAACCAAAATCAACAGCGTGTACAAGCCCCTCCCCCTGGTTTACCAACAGAACCAACCACGCCTTTGCGCCCTACATCGGCTCCTATGCCTCCCAGACCCCTAACTCCTCCTATACAACAGCAGGCGCCAAAACTACCACCTTTACCACCACTTCCAACACAACGTCCAAATCTTCCTCCTCTACCTCCAATACAGGCAAGGCAAGCAGGTTCAACAATTGCTACGCCGAAACAAGGAGGCAAGGGTAAACTGGTTTTGATTGGAATAATTTCTGTTTTAATATTATCTTTTGTGGCCGGAGAAATATGGTGGTTCTTTTTAAGACAAAACCCTTCAACAGAACAAGCAACAACTCAAGATATTTTACCTCCACCCCAAGAACTTCAACCTCTTTTGCCTGTTGAAGAAACAACTGCACCAACAGATACTGCAACCGAGACAATAACACCAACAACACCTGTAGGAATTCTTTCGTATAATCAATCCGAACAAATTGTAGATGTTGCCGATATAAAAAATCTAAACAATGATGTGGTGGCAGAAAATTCATTGGTTAGATTAATTATTCAGCAAAGCTTAACCAATAAAACAACTGGCGAATCTTCAACATCGGAAATAACAACAGTAGACGAATTAGTTTCTGCTTTAAAAATTAAAATACCGACTACTATTAAGAAAGGGTTGTCTGGAGAGTTTGATGTATTTGTTTTTGGTGGAAACACATTCGATAAAACAGAGTGTAGTAAAATTAAAAATACATCCTCCTCTTGTTACGGACCACGCTTAGGAATTGCTCTAAAAGTTTTAGATGCTGCCAAGATAAATTCTTTATTAAGGTCATGGGAAAAAACAATGGTTACAGATCTTAAACCCATGATACTAGCCAAAGCGGGATCTTCTTCTAGTGCAATCTTTCAATCGGGAATTTATCAAGACCAAACTATCCGCTATAAAAATTTACCTATAAACACAATGACTGTTGAGTATTCTCTTGTAGGAGATGTTTTAATAATTGCCACGTCTAAGAGTTCGATACTTGAGGCAGTAGATTCTGTAAATATTTCGAACTAGCAACATGTTAGAAAAGGATTATAAAATATCTATACTAAAAAAATTTTTACCCCTACTAATAAATTGTCCCTACACTCGCGCAATTTTTTTAGCAGGATCAACTGCAGTAGGAAATCCTAAACTCGAAAGCGATATTGATCTTATAATAATTTCGGAAGAAAAAAGAGTCTGGTTAAACAGACTCTTTTTAGAACTCGCAACTTTTATTTTTGGGAAAAGAAGATCAAAGAAAAAAATAAAAAATAGATTTTGTTTTAATATTTTTTTATCTAACTCTTCGCCATTACTGCCACACCAAGATTTAATTGGTGCAAGTTTTTATAAAAACTTAAAACCTGTTTGGGGTAGCGAAATTGAAATTAAAAAATTCTGGAGTGAAAATTTTTGGATAAAAAACTTTTACGAAGTAGATTTAGAAAATGAAAAAAAGGTTTTAATTGAATACAAAGAAAATAAAATTCTGTTTAAAAAAAATTTAGAAAATATTTTAGAAAAAATTAAACTCGCAAATATTTTAGAAAAAATTTCTTATAAACTTCAAACATATTATTTAAAAAAAGAATTCGCAAAAATAGTTTTAGAAAAAAAATATAAAAAATTCGATTTTGAAATTACTCCAAATTTAATCGCTTACCACTTTCCTATATCAAACTATTTTAAAGCATCTCTTACAGTGAAAAACCAAGAGGGGAGTTCAGCCTCTGTGGAAAATTAAATGTTCTACGTAAATTTTTAGTTAAAAACACCCTCAAAACTCAAGTATCCATCACACGATTAACTTGTTGACATACCTCGACAGGCTTACAGGATTCTGTTGTATTTACTTTTGTATAGCGTAATGAGAAGATTAAGTTAGTTCTAACTGGTTCAGTTGTTTTATTTATCGGTGCCAACTGGTTAGTGTTGGCGTCACCTTGTTCTTTACATTCCCTACATGGGATGGATTGGCTAGAACTCTGAGGTGTCCGTATTTAAATTGGGATACCCTAGAAATTTTTTCTTGCAGCAAAAAAACTGCGAGAGTAGTGTTGGGTCGGTTCCGACCCAAATATAAATAGTTGGTTGTATAGAACCGACTCCAACATTTCTTCTCTCTGACCTCGCGTCGGAGAACAACGTTGTTCCAAGCCTAGTGGAACATGCAAATGTTTCTGTCAGTATATTTTTCAGTTACAGAATGTTCTTTCTAAAAAAATAATGGGAACAAAATAAAAGTAATTTTATTTTGTAGACACAGGAGTGTCTAACACAGGGTGCTTATAAAAACTCGTAGTTTGTAAAAACACATACTACACAACTCGTCCGTTCCAGGACGAGTTTTTTTATTGTTTACCTGCGAGTAAAACGAGCAGCTGTAAACAATAATCCTGAGATATGAGTAAAGCGAATTATCGAAGGATTGCCTCTAATAAAATTTTATCTACGAACATATTTATACATAAAAAATAATTTAAGATTTATAGATTTAATATTTTATTAAAAATTAAATTGTACAATTAAAAAATCGTGTTCGCTATGGAACACGATTTTATTTCTTGGAACAATTTCAGAACCTAAACAACACTTCTGCCTGCACCCATCTTGGAGGACTCCCTGCAAGGTGTCCGGGAAGAGTTGAAGAAATTTTTAGATCAAAATCTTTGGCATAAAATCTTGCACCAAAGATTGATCTATTTTTTTGCTCCCGCAAATTTTCATATCTTGCAGTAAGAACAACACGTCGCACTACCTTAACACTGTAATTGGCGAACCATTGAATACTTTCCCCAAAACCAACTGCTTCGAAGGAAATATTTTTTCGATCGCCATGCCATTTACCGTAAGCCGCCCAAAGATTATTTCTAGTGCGACTCCAACGATAACTTCCGCTAGCATTAACATTCAAAGGTAACACTAGAGTTACTTTGGAATACAAATGAACTTTTCCGTTCATTCTTTCTCTGGCAACTCCTTCACTTCTTTCCCCAAAAAAAGAACCCAACGAAATGTACATTTTTTTTCTGTGAAAATCTACCTGTAAACCATCATCTCTGTAAACCAGCTGGTCAAAAATTGCAGAATACCCAACCAAATTTATCTGATCAGGATCCTTCAACCACTCCTCTGCGAACGGAGGAGCGAACCGACCAACAGTGATCATATCAATGTCTTTGTAGGGATTTGCCCAGTTGGCACTAGCTTGCTTGATCTCGATATTTCCTTTGGTAGAAAAAACTGAAATTTTCATATAAGAATACTGACCTTCTTTGGATTGGCCGATATTTTTCATGCCGTTGACCCAAAGTTTTGGGTAAGACAAGTGATTATCGTTGCCCGAATTCTCATGATACATATAATGCCAACCAACAAAACCATCGAAATACACAGAATCTCCTCTTGCCACAAAAGCGAGTGAGTTTCTGGGTAAAACAGCGAAGATAGCTAAAATAGCCACCAAAACAGCCGTATTCATGCGACAAACTCCTTGTTAGGGTGATATTAAATTAAGGTCCTTTCCTTAGCAGTGTTTGCATATATAAGCACAATATTTTAAAGATGGCAAGCCAGCTAACTGGGCTGAGCTTTTAATATTCAAATTAATAAAATATAATAGATAAATGAATCAGGAACTAATAAAAGAATTGGGTTCTCTACTAGAAAAAGAAAAGAAAGCTTTAACCGAAGAATTGGGTACTTTTGCTCACCCAGATAAAAATGTAAAAGGTGAGTGGGATGCTAACTACGAAAATCTAGGCGATGGTTGGGATGAAAATTCTCAAGAAGTAACAGAGTATGCTACGCGCCTTCCTATGGAACATAGTTTAGAAACAAAACTTCAAGATATTAATGATGCGTTAGAGAAAATAAAAAACAACTCTTTTGGAATTTGTGAAAAATGTGGAGAGGTTATAAACGAAGAACGTTTGCGTGTTAATCCATCTGCTAGGAATTGTACCAACCACTCGTAAATCAAAAATTAAAATTTAAAAGGCAAAATTACAAATCAGAGTTTAAAAGTTTAATAATCCCGAAGGGATACCTAAATTTTGAGATTTGATTTTTAAATTTTGAATTTAACCTGTGCCAAGCAAGATTTACTCCGCAGCTCTAGTTGGTTTAGATGCACAACCCGTAGAGGTTGAAGTAGACCTTGCCCGAGGTTTGCATGTTTTTAATATTGTGGGCTTACCCGATAAAGCCATAGAAGAAGCTAAAGATAGAATTTCGGCAGCCATAAAAAACACAAAATTAATTCCGCCAAATCAATCTAACAGGCGAGTTATTGTTAACCTTGCTCCGGCTGATCTTAAAAAAGAAGGTCCTAAATACGACCTACCCATAGCCTTGGCTTATCTTTTAGTTTCTAGGCAAATTAATTTTGACCCTGAAGGAAAAATATTTATAGGTGAACTCGCTTTAGACGGATCCATTCGACCTGTTTTTGGTGTTATGCCCATTGCGCTTATGGCAAGAACACTTGGCATAAAAGAACTATACGTTCCAGAAGAAAACGCCCAAGAAGCAGGGCTAGTTGATGGCATAGATATATACCCACTAAAAAATCTAGTTGAAGCTTACGAACATTTTTCTAAAAGAAAAATGTTACGCCCTATAGACCCAGTTATACTCCCGCCTATTAAACAAGAATATGAACACGATTTTGCCTATATTAAAGACCAAGATTTTGCTAAGCGCGCTTTAGAAGTTACGGCGGCCGGAAACCATAACATACTTATGAGCGGACCTCCTGGATCTGGAAAAACGTTACTCGCCCGAGCCTTAGTTTCTATATTACCCTCTATGGAAAAGGAAGAAATTTTAGAAACCACCAGAATTTTTTCTGTAGCCGGATTAATTAGCCACAAAGAACCTTTAATAAGAACAAGGCCATTTAGATCGCCGCATCATACATCTTCGGCAGCGGCATTGGTGGGTGGCGGCAGTGTGCCTAAACCAGGTGAAATAACTTTATCGCATAAAGGTGTTTTATTTTTAGATGAATTCCCCGAATTTAACCGCGATGTTTTAGAAAGCTTGCGTCAACCATTAGAAGATGGAACTGTTACAGTTTCACGCGTAAAAGGTAGTTTAACTTTTCCTGCTAAATTTATTTTAACCGCCACAATGAACCCTTGTCCTTGTGGTTTCTTAAACGACCCACAAAAAGAATGTGTTTGTACGCCATTTCAGGTTCAAAAATATAAAAGAAAAATATCTGGGCCTTTGTTAGATAGAATTGATCTTCATGTAGAAGTGCCTAGGGTGCAATACGAAAAACTAGCTTCGGAAAGCGTAGCGGAAGCGTCCAGTAAAATTAGGGAACGAGTGGAAGCAGCTAGAAAAATTCAACGAGAAAGATTTAAAAATTTTGGTTTTGCCACCAATAGCGAAATGAGGTTAAAAGATATAAAATTTTTCTGCCGTTTAGACGAAAAGTGCCAAGAACTTATAAAAACTGCTGTTTATAAATATAACCTTTCAGCTCGTGCCTACCACCGAGTTTTAAAATTAGCCCGCACCATCGCCGATCTAGATGAATCGGAAAATATTAAACCTGATCATATTACCGAAGCTTTGCAATATAGACCTCAAGAACAAAAATAAAAAGCTTGGAATCCTTAGGACCCGAGCTTTGTTTCAGATTTATTCTAACTTACCCAAATGACGTTGTTACTCCTCCCAACAACTGTCTTCTTTCTTTTGTCTTTCTGCTTCTCTTTCACCTAGTTTTATTAAAGAAACTAAGAAATAGCCAAACGATTCTAACGTTTTCAAGTCTTCGTGGGTTAATTCAACAAATTTTACTAACTTATTTAAAACTTCAATGAACGGCTGTGTAACTTCTCTTACTGGTACCCAAAACCACACATAAGGTTCTGACCCGGGAAACATGATCTTTAACACATCAACAGTAATATTACTTATATTAACTGTAACAACAGAATGCTCGAACTTTCCTTCCTCATAGACATTATTTATAAAAGGTTCCAGATAATGAAGAAAAGATTGAATACAAAAAGCATGAATACTTCGAAATAACTCATTAGGTGTACCCTCACCTTTAGCTACTATTTTTCTTAAACCCACCGCTAGTATACTAGCCGACTCTATATAATAGTCTGGACCAAAAACCAGCGGATTACGCACGAACTTTCCCATAATGTTAGCCTCCTTTGGGATAGAATATTTAAAAGAGCACCTTCTAGAAAGAAGCTACCATAAACATCAATTAGATTGCAAAAGGATTTTTGGCGCCGCGGACTTCAAAGTGAACATGGCAACCAGTGGCATTGCCGGTAGAACCCATTAAGGCAATTGTTTGGCCTTTTTTAACTTTAACGCCTTCACCAATTAATAATTGTGCAGCGTGAGCATATAAAGTAATCGTGCCATTGTCGTGCGAAATTTTTATATATTTACCATAACCACCATTCCAGCCTTGTGCATCTGCGGTAATAACAGTACCAGCTGCCGAAGCATAAAGCGGAGTGTTGCACCACTCGTGCCCGCCAATATCTACGGCGTTAAACCTATGAGCGCCGAAGGTCACCCTGCCATTAGATGGTCGCCCATAATAACCAGTAATATTTGGCAGGCTTTCAGAAGAAGGGTCTTTAGCTGGAGCATATTTTGTGCTTATTGGTACGTGATATTCCCCACCAGGAATTGTTAATGTTTGGCCTGTAACAATTTTCCCATCATCGAGTAAATCATTAAAAGCGATTATTCTAGCCTCGTCGGCATTATATTTGCTAGCAATAGATTTAATAGTGTCTCCAGATTTTACAGTGTGCCTTACACCATCAACCGGTAAAACAGAAAGTTTATCACCAGCCTTAAGCCTTGTTCCTTTAGGCAAACTATTTACACCAAGCAGTGTATCCACCGAGATTCCAAAATCATTAGCAATAGATTCCAAACTATCACCCAATTCAACTTCGTAGGTAAGTATGTCGCCATCGGAAATATAACTTTCCGCGCTTGCCGGAATTATGGCAAGAACAGAACCCTGCGCCACCAAAGCATTACCCGCGGTTTCCAAGGCGATAGAACTATCGTCTGGCCCGCCCAAAGCACTACTTGCATTTGTTCCACGAAAAATTCCGCTAAGTTTATTTTCTAAATTACCAGCAAAAAGAATAGCTGAGGTAACCGGAGATTCTTGAGGTATTATTTTTTTAATAAAACTTTCATCTTCTGTATCTATTTCTTCTACAATATTTTTATTATCTGAATCTAAACTGGCAGAATTATTACCAGAAAATAATAAAATAGATGTAAAAAGTGAGATAAGAAAAAAAACTGATATATAGATCAGTTTTTTAGACAAAGAAAAACCCAAAAACAAAACCCGCTTACTCTTTAAAGAAGCGAGAATATTTTCAAAAAAAGATAAAATTTTATACCAAATACTAATCGGATATTTGCCCTTACTTGGCTAGCGTGGTTTAGATAACAACTCTAACCCCAAAATAGCTAAATACTGGCTTAGAAAGCTTACTTAAGCACAAAACCCTGCAAGACAGGGTTGTAGTTAAATACTAGCTTTTTTGAAGAATTGGGTCAAACAATTAGTCCACAGAAAAAACATATAAAATATTAAGCAATAATGGTCAAATAATAATGTCTAAAGCCTAATTTTTAATTTCTGTTATAATCTTTTAATGTCTAATATTCTTGATTCCCTAAACAAAGAACAAAAAGAAGCTGTAACTACTATAAATGGACCAGTTTTAATAATTGCTGGCGCCGGGTCCGGAAAAACCAAAGCGCTTACACATAGAATTGCCTATTTAATAGAACAGGGAATTTCTCCCGAAAATATTTTAGCTTTAACTTTTACAAATAAGGCGGCCGGTGAAATGAAAAATCGGGTCCAAAAACTTTTAGGTGAAAATAAAAATATGTCGGTTTTTTTGGGAACATTTCATTCTTTTGCCGCTAAAATATTAAGACGCGAAATAGATAACTTAGGTTATGGTAAAAACTTTGTTATATACGATGTAAGCGATGTACTTTCCCTTTTAAAAGAAATCATCGCGGAACTTAGTTTAGATTCGGATCAATTTAAAGCCAATGGAATATATTCAGCAATATCTCGGCAAAAAAATGAGCTGGTTAATGCTGCAATTTATTCCCAAAAAGCTGGAAACTTTAGAGAAAAAATAACAGCCAAAATTTTCGAAAAATACGAGGCGAGATTAAAAGAAGCGAACGCACTAGACTTTGATGATCTACTTTTATTATTGGTTAAGATTTTGAAAGATAATCCTGCTATATTAGAAAAATATCAAAATCAATTTAAATATATTTTAGTAGACGAATACCAAGACACTAACCACGCTCAATATACTTTATTAAAAATGTTAGCCCAAACACATAAAAATATTTGTGTGGTGGGCGACGATTGGCAATCAATATATCTTTTTCGTGGATCCGATTTTAGAAACATGCTTAATTTCGAAAAAGATTACCCTGGCACTAAAATAATATTTTTAGAAGAAAATTATAGGAGTTCGCAAAATGTTTTAGATGCGGCACACGCTGTTATAGAAAAAAATGTTTTTAAAACAGAAAAAAAATTGTGGACGGAACGCGGCGAAGGTGAAAAAATAAAAATAATTCAAACAAATAACGAAGTGGAGGAAGGTTTTTTTGTTACCGAAGAAATTAAGAAGATGCTAAGAAAAAACCCAGAGATCGCCCGTGATTTAAACGACTTTGTTATTCTTTACCGTACCAACGCTCAATCCCGAGCCATAGAAGAAGCCGTAATACGCGCAGGCTGGCCATATAGAATGGTTGGCGCTATTAAATTTTACGAAAGACGTGAAGTTAAAGATATTATTGCGTATTTAAGATTTATTCAAAATGAAAAAGATTTAATTAGCTTAAAAAGAATTATTAATGTTCCGCCACGTGGCATAGGCAAAACCACTTTAAACCAAATCCTTTTAGCCGAATATATTCTTGCTTTTAAACATACTAAATTTGAAAACTTTCTTACATTAATTAGTGAAATTAAAAAAGAATCGGCCAATAAAAAAGTTTCCGAACTTATAAAATTTTTATTAGAAAAAATAGATTACAAAACTTATTGCCTAGACGGAACCGAGGAAGGCGAATCACGTTGGGAAAATATTTTAGAACTTATTACCGTAGCCACTAAATTTGATATTTTAGAAACAGAAGAAGGATTGTCTTCTTTTTTGGAAGAAATAACATTAACAACTTCCGCCGACGACATTTCCGAAGAAAACGGAACATTAAATTTAATGACATTGCACTCTGCCAAAGGCTTAGAATTTCCGGTGGTATTTATTATTGGCGCCGAAGAAGGCTTGTTACCACATTCCAGAAGTATGTTTGAACAAACACAAATGGAAGAAGAGAGAAGGTTAACTTATGTTGGGATAACTCGTGCTAAAGAAAAAGCCTATTTTGTTTTTACCAGAAGAAGAACTATTTATGGCAAAAGTGAACCCGCCTTGCCTTCGCGTTTTTTGGGTGATATACCAATAAGGTTAGTGGAATTTGAGGAATATGAAATGGGAGAGGAAATATTAGACATATAATAAATTTCTTAATACTAAATCCTAAACTCTAAAGTATGAATACAAAAAAAGAATTACAAGAAAAAGATCTTAAACCCATAAAACACTTTGGTCAAAATTTTTTAGTTTCCGAAGAAATAATAGAACGTATTATTTCTAAAGCTAAAATAAAAAACGGGGAAAATATTTTAGAAGTTGGACCAGGCACAGGGAATTTAACAGAAGCATTGTTAAAGGCGGGAGCTGAAGTTGTGGCGGTAGAAAAAGATGAAGAATTAGTACAACTTTTAAATTCCAAACCACAAATTACAAATTACAAATTAAAGATTATAAACCAAGATATTTTAAGTTTTAATGAAACAACTCTCGCATCTCCATACCGTGTAATTGCCAATATTCCTTACTATTTAACAGGAAAATTAATACAAAAATTCCTACTTTCGGCCAATAAACCCTCGGAATTGATATTAATGCTTCAAAAAGAGGTGGCCGAAAGAATAGCAGCAGAGCCACCAAAAGCTAATTTTTTATCGTCTTTTGTACAATTTATGGCCAAAACAGAGGTTTTGTTTATGGTTAATAAGGATAACTTCTGGCCAAAGCCAGAGGTAGATTCAGCGATTATCAAGTTAACCCCTCAACCATTTAGCATGAGCTTACGATCGTATGCTCATGCTAAAGACTTTGATGAGATGGGTGAAGTAAGAGAATATATAGATTTTTTGCATAATGTGTTTAAACAACCACGCCAAACACTTTTTAACAATCTTAAAAAAACAAACACTGCCAAACAAGAAGAATTAGAAAATATATTTAAACAATTGAAATTTGATAAAAAAATACGCGCTCAAAACCTAAACAAAGAAAATCTCTTAGAATTGCATAAACTATTATAGTTTATTAATGTTTTTGCCGTTTTTCTGTGGAAAACATTAATAAATTTGTGGGCGTAAAAAGTCCTTATTAGTGTTAAAATTTATCTAATGATTAATCACCCGAGAAAATACTTTTGGCTTGGCTTGGTTTTGGTTTTTTTGCTAGGTATTTTTGGTGGTGCTTATTTAGTTTTAAGAACAACTGTAACCTACGGCGAAGAAGAATCTTCTACGCCATTATCCGCGGGGAAATCTAGCGACGAACTTTTAGGCGAACTTTTAACACTTAACGAGCAAGAAAAAGAAAGTGCCAATGCTTATGTTGCACCAGAAGACAAAAATTTAACGGATGATTTTTTAAGAACCATAGTTTCTGAAAGTGGTGATATAAACCAAGACACAGCAGAAAAAATAGCTAGTAACGATTTTTTAGCTGAAACAATACTTCCTTATTTAAGAGGTAACAACCTAAACTTGTTTCCCGAAATTCCCAATTCTGTTTTAAAAATAGTTAAAGATTCCAAAATAGCCAGAACTCAATATTTTAAAGACACAAACAAAGACGCTATAACAATTTTTAATGTGCTTAAAGAATTTTCTAAAATCAACCCCGACAAACTCG
>CALRHC010000009.1 GCA_943359335.1 Candidatus Yanofskyibacteriota bacterium | reverse complement strand
ACATCTGGTTTTATAGATGATGTTGTTTTTTCTGATTTTTCCAGATATTTAGGTGAAAAAAAGAATAATATAGCTAAAAAAATATTTAAAGAATATGCATTATTAAGAATATTTATCTCTTTTGTTTTGGCTATAATAATGTTTGTTTTGTCTAATGTTATTGCTGGGTATTATGGAGAGAATGTTTCTTTTTATATAGCTATGATGGCCTTTGTATTGCCTTTTATGACTGCTATTTCTGTGATGAATTTATTTTTTAGAGCTAATTTGTATTTTTCATATATTAGGTTTTCTTTTTTTGGAGAATTGTTAAAGTTGGTTTTAATACTGGCTTTGTGGTTTTTTCAAGGATTAGGCATAACACAAATTATTTTAGCTTATATAATTGGCCAGATTTTATCATTTTTATTTTCTGGATATTTTTTTATAAAGCTGCATAAGGGATTAAAAGTTAATAGTTTAAATAATGAAAATGATAATGGTTCCGTAGTAAAATTAATTAGAAGTTACGGTTTTTGGATTTTTTTGCGATATTTTTTAGCAAGAGTAGCTGCAAATATAAGATCTTTTTTAATAAAGTTTTTTGCTGGAACAGAAGCTCTGGGTCTTTTTTCTTTTGCTAGAAATATAATAGCTATTTTACTTAGGCTTTTGCCTGTTGGAACTTTCGGTGATTTGTTTCCAAGAGAAATTCAAGATAAGGAAAGGGCAAGGTTTTTATTTGTGCGTACTTTAAAGTATTCCATGTATACAGCTTTCCTTTTTTCTATTTTTTGTTTTTTGATTGTGCCTATAATTATAAATAATTTTTTACCTAAATATGAGTCCTCGCTATTATTGCTTAAGATAATGATACCCATAATTTTCCTTTATGGTACATATAAAATTGTTAGAATAGCACTTATTACGTTTAAAGAGCAGAAAATTTTGGCTGTTAGATCGTTTGATAATTCTTTTTTGTCTCCTATGTTGTTAATCTTTCTTCTGCCTGTATTCGGTATTAATGGTGCCGCAATAGAGTGGTTAATAACGTATTTTATAACCACGTTGTTTTTTGTGTATGGCCTTTTAAAGAAACATGAATATTTGTCTTTTAGTATCCGGGAATTATTTGTATTTGATAAAATGGATAAAAGTTTAATATTAAAATCCACTCTTCTTCTAAAGAGGTATGTTTTTAAAAGTAAGGATTAACTTTTTGGCTATTTGTTATGTTGTATAATTATTAAAACTCATTATGGAGAATATTAATAAAACTAAAACGCTAATAGTAACTTCTTTTTTTGGGTTAATATCTCGAAATATCTTATCTACGGATTTTTTAGAAAAGATGAGATCTATTAGTAATTTACGCGTGATCATATTGACCCCTCTTTCTAAAATAGATTTATATACAAAGACTTATGGCGGAAATAATATTTTTTTTGAAGGTTTTCCATCTAAAAAAAATAATGTTTTCGAGAAATATACAGATATATTATTTTTAAATTCTTCTGATACATCTTCCAGAAGAATACATAGATTAATTGATTTAAAAGAAAAGAAAAGATTATTAAATTTTGTCGTCTTTTGGGTTTTTGCCAAGTTATCAAATATTAAATTATATCGTTGTTTTTTGAGGTTGTTATATTTGTTTTTTTATACTAAAAATAGTGATGTAATAAGGATTTTTGATTTATATAAACCAGATTTAATATTTTCTACAGACTTGTTTGAGCCTAATGATGTTAATGTTTTAACTGAAGCTAAAAAAAGAAATATATTTACTGTGGGCATGATTAGGTCTTGGGATAATATAACCACCAAAGGATTAAACAAGGTTATTTCAGATAAATTAATAGTTAATACACCAAAAATAAAAGAAGAGGCCATAAAATATTGTGATTTTTTTGATAATAATATTTTTGTTGTAGGTATTCCTCATTATGATGCCTACCTTAAGGATAAAAGAATTTCTAAAGAAGAGTTGTTTAGTCGTCTTGGTTTGGATCCAAAAAAGAAAACGATTTTTTTTGCTCCTCCCGGTGATATATATACTCAAGGAGATTCTATAAATTCTCTAATTTTAAGAAGACTTTCGGATTTAGATATTCAAATTATAGTGAGATTTTATATAGTCGGAAAAGCAAATATTGGAAATATAAAACCGGTTAAAAATAAAATAGCCATAGACGATCCAGGATCTGGTTTGAGTTTTACTGATGCTGATCTTACTGGTAAGGATTCGCACTTAGCTGACTTACTTTATCATAGTGACGTTGTTATTGCTTTTGCTTCAACTCTTGCTATAGATGCAATTGTTTTTAATAAGCCTGTTGTTTTTATTAATTTTGATGGAGGGGAAAACAGACCTTATTGGAAAAGTTTGCGTAGATTTTATGATTATGATCATCAAAAATCAATTATTGAATCTGGAGGTATTAGATTAGCCAATTCTTTAGAAGATATGATACTGTATTTAGAAAGATATTTGGATGATTCTAGCCTAGACGAAATAGGAAGACAAAAGATAATGAAAGAAAGATGTTGGAGGTTAGATTGTCTTTCTGGATCGAGATTAGCAGATTTAATTTTAAGATTATTAAAATAATGAAATATTTAACCTCAGAGGAGATTTTAAACGAAAAAAAAGAAGAATCTCATAAGATATTGGAGAACTGTATAGGGAAAAGTGTTAGGGATAATTTTGCATTTAAGATTTTTGATTTCTATTTAGAAAAAATATTTAAAAATAAAAAAAACGAAGTAAGTATACTTGATTTGGGTTCAGCTAGTGGTGGGTTTGTGAAGCAAATTTGTGGAAAGGGATATAATAATATTTACGGCACTGATTTAGATGATTATCTTTCAAAAGACAATAGAGATCTTTTTAAAGAATTTAAAAAGTGTGATTTAAGTTGGGAAAAAATACCATGGCAAGATAATTTTTTTGATGTAGTTGATGCTTGGTGCGTATTACCTCATCTTGAAAATCCATTTTTCTGTATGAGGGAGGTTAGTAGGGTTTTAAAAAAAGATGGAATTTTTATTTTTACCACTCCGTTTTTAACTTCGAAAGCTAGTATTAATTTTTTTAATAAAAATAAAGATTTTGGGAGTTACAGGGCAGGAAATAATCACTTGGTGTTGTTTCCTTGGGGGGTTGTAGAAAAATCTGTTTTGAAATATTTTGATATTGTTGGGATAGAGTATCATTTTCGTACTAAAATTTTCTTGGGGGCTAAGGGTAGAATAAGGAAAATTATTTATAAAATTGTCAAAAAAATTGGAGATGAAATAAGGAAGAGGATAGCGATGAGATGGGCTTACAATGTTGTATATATACTAAAGAAAAAATAGTATTATATAAATGCGCATATTATATCTAAATAACGACAAAGTTTTCGGTACTGGTTCCGGTAATTTCTTAAATAATTTAGTTAATTCTCTAAAAAAGATTAATCCAAACTGGGGTTATAGTGTTTTAACCAAAGAAGATCTTTTTGGTTCATCTTTTATTTATTTCCCCTTTTATTTTTTAAAAATAAGAAATATTTTTAAAAAAAACGATATTATTCATGCATTAGATGGCTGGCCGTACGGCTTTATTGCTGTTTTTTGTTCCATTGGTTTAAAAAATAGAGTTATTATTACCGCTATTGGTACTGGCGCTATTCAGCCTTTATATAAAATTATAAAAAAACAGTTGTTAACCTGGTCTTATAAGAGAGCAGATAAAATTACGGCAATAAGTAATAATACTAAAAAAGAAATTTTGAAAGTTGTTCCCAATTTAAAAATTGAGGTAATAAATCATGGAGTGGATTTTGATAAATTTCAAAATATACAAAGTAAAGATATAGAAGAAATTAGTAAGTTAAAACCATATATTTTGAGTGTTGGTACATTAAAAAAACGAAAGGGATTAGAGAATTCATTGAAAGCCTTCGTTAGAGTTTCTGGGGAATTCGATAACGTTAGATATGTCATAGTTGGAAAGGGTCCGGACAGGGAGAAACTCAATATTATTGCTAATAGTTATAATGTGTTGGATAAGGTTGTTTTTTTAAATAAGGTAGATGAGGATACCTTGATAGGTCTATATAAGAATACTGAGCTTTTTATTTTATTGCCTCAGGATAGCAATAAAGATATAGAAGGTTTTGGTTTGGTTTTTCTTGAGGCTGCCGCTTGCGGTGCTCCTGTTATTGGTTCTAAGGATACAAGCGCAGAAGACGCTGTTTTAGATGGAGAAAATGGTTTTTTGGTTTATTCGGAAGACACAGATTCTGTCTCTGATTGTATTATGAAAATTTTAAAAGATAATGATTTGAAAAGTAAATTTTCTGATAAATCAATAGAGTTTGCTAAGTATATGAGTTGGGATAAGGCTGCTAAGGGGTATATAAGTATATATAGATGAAAACTATCTTTATTACTAGCTTTAATCCGTTTATATTAAGAAATATATTAGAAACTAAGGTATTGCCTGGTATATCCCTAAATGGGAATACCAGGATTGTTGTGTTTGTGCCAGATTATAAAAAAAAATTCTTTATTGAAAAAATTAAAAAAGAAAACATTTTAATAGAGGGTGTAGAGGTTCAAAAGATATCCAAACAAGACATTATTTTTAGATATTTAAATGGTTCAATAATAAATACAAAAAGATTAAGAATAAGACATTCAGAAGTTTTTTTAAAAGATAGAAATATAAAAAATTATATTGCATCCGTAATACTCGGCTATTTGGGTTATTTACCCTTAATCAAAAAAATAATTCAGTTTTTTGATTATAAAACTATAAATAAAACGAAGTTTAAGCATTACTTTGACACATATAAACCAGACTTGGTTTTTTCCACAGATATTTTTCATAACGATGATGTCCACTTTTTAGCTGAGGCACGTTATAGAAAAATAAAAACAATTGGCATGGTTCGTTCTTGGGATAACATAACTAATAAGGGGCTTTTTAGAGTGAACCCGGATAAATTAATAGTTCATAATGATTATATAAAAAAAGAAGTTCAAAGATATCAAGTATTTTCTAATAAAAATATTTTTGTTTCTGGAATTCCTCAGTTTGATTATTATCTAAAAGAATATAAGCCCGTTGATAGAGTAGATTATTTTAAAGGTATTGGTTTAGACCCAAACAATAAAACTATTCTCTTTGCTCCGCACGGAGAGAGATTTCACCATACAGATTGGGAAATATTACAATTTTTTAAGGAAAGTCTGCTTCAAGATATCCAAGTCATAGTAAGGTTCCCTCCTAATGATGTGGTTAATCTAAATACTTTTGTTCCTGATAGTAGGTTCTTTATAAGGCAAACAGGCAAAGGCTTTCTTGATAGAGGGCCAAAAGACAACGAAGTTGAGTTTTCCGATACAAAGAGTTTAGCAGATGATCTATATTTTTCCGATGTCGTCATTAATTACGGTTCGACTATTTCCATTGATGCTGCTGTTTTTAATAAACCAGTTATTTTAGTGGCTTTTGATGGGAAAGAAAAGTTACCATACATAAAAAGCGTTAGAAGGTTTTTTGATTATGATCATGTTAAGGCATTGGTAAATTATGGCTTTGTTGAGGTTGTTGATTCAAAGAAAGAGTTGTTAAGTGGTATAATCTTTTACTTAGAAAATAGAAAAATAAACGAAAATGGTCGGAAAAAACTTATAGAAGATCAAGTTTATAAAATTGATGGACTTTCTTGTAATAGGGTAGCAGAGTATATTAACAAAAATTTATGAGTTTTTCATTAAAAAATAGTCATATAATTGTAAATTATCATTATGTAAGAAATGTTAATAAAAACGACAAGGGTATTAATTCTTGTTCAATAAAGGAATTTGAGAGACAAATAGGTTTCTTATCGAGTAGTTATAAAATTGTCTCAATACCAGAGGTTTTTAATTCGGTTCAAGAAAATACTAAAGGTAGGTTTTGCGCAGTCACATTCGATGATTGCTTAAAAGATGTTTATGTTAATGCTTTTCCTGTTTTAAAAAAAAATAAGTGTATGGCTACAATTTTTCCCATAGCCTCTGTTTTTGAGGGTAAGATGCCTTACGTACATAAAATGCATATGCTTATTTCTGTGTTTGGGGTAAGAAGCTTGATAAAATTTTTTAACAATTTTATAGAAAAACTTCCTGAATATAAAAATAAGTATAGAATCCCCCTAAATAAGAGATTATTTAAAAAGATAAGGTTGGATGACGATATTCCTACCGCCAACTTTAAAGAGGTTGTTTCCGTGATACCAGATGGTCTTAGAAATAGTTTTATTGATACAGTCTTTAATAAAACTAATATAAAAGAAAATGATGCACTTAAAGATTTTTTTGCTAGTAAAAAAGAAATAATTAGCATGTTAAATAATTCTTTTGAAATAGGTTCTCATTCTTATGAACACAAGAACTTGAGAACCATGTCACAAGTAAACCTGAAGGATGACATCGACAAGTCGTTAAACATACTTTCTTCTTTGTTTGTTAGTAAAAATAAAATAAAAACATTTTCATATCCTCATGGTAGGTTTAATAAAAATATTTTAGAAGTATTATCCAAAACAAATATAGAGTATGCCGTTACAATTGAAGAAAAGAATATAACAAAAAAAACAAATAGGTTTTCAGTACCAAGGTATGATACAAATAATATAAGAGATTATTTAGATCTACAGAAATAAATTATGAAAAATATAACAAAACAAAAAGAGGTTACAAAAGTTTTTTTTAATCAGGTTTCGGGTGAGTGGTTTGAGAGAACTTACGATCCCAAGGGTGATTATTTAAAATTCCCTGTTAATAAGTTAAGAAAAGACGTGGCACTTTTAGAGATAGACAATTTAAAAATTAAAAAAGGTTCAAAGTCTTTAGATATAGGCTGTGGTACGGGGCAGATGGTTATTGATTTGTTAAAAAGAGGTTATGAAGCCCGTGGCATTGATATAGCTTCGAAAATGATAGATGAAGCAAATAAAAACTTAAAACAGCTAGGGATGAGTGTTGGTTATAATGACGTTTTTAATACTTCGGATCTTTCAGACGTAAAAGGTGATAAAAAATATGATTTTGTTACGGGACTTGGCTTATTGGAGTATTTAGATACCGATAAAGAATTATTTTCTGTTTTAAAAAATATAACTAAAAACGGAAGTTATGCATTAGTAGAATGTAGAAATAAGTTTTTTAATTTATTTACAGGCAACGATTACACATTAAAAATTTTGGAAGATGGTAAGGGTGATAAGTTATTGAAAGATTTTATTGATGTTCAAAGGTTTAGCCCTAGTAGATTAAAAGATGTTCAAAAAACAATCAGTAACACATATACAGAAATAGCCGATGCTTTAAAAAACATTAAATACAAAAAAAATGATAAATCTTATTCAAAATACCCAAAGCTAATGAATAGGAGACAGCATACCCCGCAGGAATTAGAAGCTTCGGCCAAGAAATATGGTTTTTCTTTGGAATATGTTGTTTATTACCATGTTCACCCATTTCCTCCTTTTTATGAAAAAGAATTTCCCCAAGCATATAATGTTATTTCCGAATGGATGACTCCCTTAGGCAGAACGCCTCTGGGCGCAGCCACAGCCTCTGCTTTTGTGGCGATTTTAAGAAAAAAATGATTAAATTCGAAAAATTTTGGTTGATTGTTATACTTTGTTCTTTTTTGGTGGGAGTGTTTTATGCTACTCCTCAATTTTTTATTTGGAATAAGTTAAATAAACTAGAAAAAACATACGAAACTGCTCAAATTACTCATAGGGGCGATATTATTCAATCTTATTTGCCTAGAGCTAGAGAGGTTTATGATGGTCATTTTCCACCCGCCGATCTCCATGTTTCAAGTTATTTATTTTCTGGTTTAAACACTGTTACACCTCCTATTCCACCGCTTATTTTTTCTTTGTTATTAAAAATTAATGATGGCAATATCAATTTGTCTTTTTTGTTAGCTGAACTAATTTTTCCAGTCATTATTTTTATTTTTGCTTACATATTGGGTATTGTTTTGTTTAGAAAAAAAAAATTAGCGTTATTATTTTCTTTTCTATGGACATTGACACCGTTAGCCATACATTTACCTAAGGCTTTTAGTAGTTTAGAAAATTTTCTAAATATAGCTATTAAAAATTTTTATCCCTTAGTAAACACTAATCTTGATAAATTATTTTTAGATAGAATAGATGATCCATTTTTAACTTACCCCTTTCTAATTATTGCATTAACTTCTGTTTTTATTTTTTGGGAAAAACCTCAAAAAATAACTGCTATTTTTATGGGAAGTGCTATTGGGTTGCTTGCCTATGTTTATTTTCACTATTGGGTTTATCTAACAATTGTTTTGGGCCTGATTTTTTTGTGGAATGTTTTTATAGATAGAAATAAAAATAAACAAAGATTTAAAAACGGAGTTATAGTGATATTTGTTTTTATTTTGGTTATTTCTCCTTATGTATATAACTACTATAAATTTAGTTCTATGGAATCTGCTAAAGATTATATTGGTAGGATAGGAATAGAGCATGGAAGATTTCTTCGTTTATTTGAACCATTTTCAATACTATTTGATTATACATTTTATGTTATTATTTCAGCTTTAATTTATTTGACCTTGTTTAAAAAAGGCAATAAAGAGCGAGCTATTTTATATTGGATTTTTGTAATAGGAATGTTTTTAGTTTGGAATATACAATTAATAATAGGTTATGTCCCTCACCCTGATCATTGGTTTAAAACAATTAGTCCCGCTGTTTTAATAATAGTGTTTGATTTGGTTTGTGTTTTATTGAAAGACATTGATCAAAAAAAGGTCGGTTTTTTTATTTTTATTTTGATTTGCCTTTTATTTTCAAAAAAAATTGTAAACATAATTAACTTTATAGAACCAGAAAGTAAGTTTATAAGTTCGGGTGAGTCCGAGTTAACTTATTCTTTTGATAAAAATATTTATAATTCTTGGAACTGGATAAACCATAATCTAAGACAGGAGCCTAAAATATTGTCCGATTCCTTTCTCTCGTCTTTTTATATGCTTTCCCATACCTCAGTCAGACCGTTTTTAATGACTTGGTATAATACTTTAACTAGTAATGACGAAATAAAGGAAAATTTCTTGATCTCTAATAAAATTTTTAAAGTTAGTAGCGATATTGTTTATGAAAGATTAAAAGGGGGATTTTTACCTAATAATGGGGACAGACATACTGTCTTTAACAAAATAAAAGGATCACAACATGCTTTTGGTAATTTTTTTAAAAGTAGTAATTTAAATGAATTTAGATATATGGATAAAGACTATGCAAATTTATCATTGGTTGAATATGGCAACATGGAGAATGTTGGTCTAGAAAATATCGGAGAGTATATATATTATGGTCCTTGGGAAAAGCAGTTCTCCTCTATTGACTTTAGGGTTAATTCTGTTTTAGAATTAGTATTCAAAAACGATTTTGTAGAGATATATAAAATCAAGAAATAATGATTACTAATAAAAAAATTTCAGTTGTTACTCCTGTTCTTAACGAAGAAAAGGTTGTTGGGGAATTTTACAGTAGAACTGTAGATGTTTTAAAAAAAATAACTTCTGATTACGAAATTATTTTTGTTGATGATGGTAGCAGTGATTCAACTTTAGAAAAATTAAGCATTCTAAATTCTAAAGATTCCAATGTCAAAGTTATAAGTTTTTCTCGTAATTTTGGTCATACAACAGCTGTTTCTGCTGGTTTAGAATTTTCGACAGGGGATATGGTTATGATAATAGATTCAGATCTTCAGGATCCACCAGAGGTTTTGTTTGATTTTTTAAAAAAATGGCAAGAGGATTATAAGGTTGTTTATGGCGTGAGGATTAAAAGAAAGGAGTGGTTTGGTAAGAGATTTGCATACTGGTTATTTTATAGAATCTTTAAAAAAATGGTTTCTTTTAAAGATATTCCAGTAGATGCTGGTGAATTTTCTTTGTTAGATAGGCAAGTTGTAGATATCATTAAAGCTTTACCAGAAAGAAATTTATTTTTAAGGGGTCTTAGAGTGTGGGTAGGTTTTAAGCATTGCGGGGTTAACTACGAAAGATTAGGACGTTTTGCTGGTAATACAAAATATTCTCTTAAAAAACTTGTAAAGTTGGCTCTCGATAATATTTTTTCTTTTTCTTTTGTTCCCTTAAAGTTAGCAACTTTTTTTGGTTTTATTATAGCTATTGTAGACTTTATATTAATTTTATTGATTGCTTATTTAAGAATTTTTCACGGTATTATAGGTGTCCCTGGTTTTTCTTCGACAATAATTGCTATATTTTTTATTGGAGGGATTCAATTGATAAGTTTTGGTATTTTAGGTGAATATGTTGCAAGAATTTATGACGAAGTTAAACATCGTCCACGATATGTTGTTAAGGAAAAAATAGGTCTATGAACTTGGAAAATATAAACCTACTTAATTTATTAAATAGGGAACCGTTTTATAAAAAAAATGGCGTATTATTTTTTTTAAAAGATGGGGCTTATAATGAATTTCAAACAGATTCTAATAAAATAAAAACCTTTTTTAAAAAATTTCCTGGTTTTTATAATTTTTTGCAGCTGCTTATTACTCCCGCGTTTACGTGTATTGGGGGTTTGAATGCAAAAGATTCTATTAAAAAATCTTTTAAGAACGGTAATCTTAAGGAAAAAATAATATTAAATATTGGTTCTGGTACCAAGAAAGATGTACCTGAAATGATAAATGTAGATATTTATCCTTTTAAGAATGTTGATATGATTGCTGATATAAAAGACATGCCTTTTAAAGATGGGTCTGTAGATATGATTGTTGTAGATGCTGTTTTAGAGCATATAGAAAAGATAAACGAATCTATAAAGGAAATAAGTAGAGTGGTTAAAAAAGGAGGTTTTATTTATGTCTCAGTTCCTTTTGTTTATCCTTTTCACGCTTCGCCAAATGATTTTTACCGTTGGACAATACCTGGGATAGAAAAAAGTTTTAACGACTTTAGTGTTGTTAAGTCTGGTATGCGTGGTGGTCCTGCAGGATCCTTACAGGGGACTTTAATGCATTTTTTTGCTACTTTGTTTTCCCTCGGTTTTGAAAAGTTATATATCTTTTTAAGTTATTTTTTTATGATTTTATTTTCTCCGATAAAGGTTTTAGATTTTTTGTTTAGATTTTTGCCCTTTTCTTCGGATTCAGCTTCTCATATATATTACCTCGGGGTTAAAAAATAACTAACTTCCAAAATACTCTTCTATTGAATCTGCTAATGATTTTGAATAAGGTGCACAAGTTGCTATTTTACCAGAGAATATAGTCCAAAAACCTGGAGCTGGGTTTGACACAATAGTTGGCCTTGCATCGTCAGCTTCTCTTTTTGGTAGGATTATGCGTGTCGCATATAGTGATTTTATATATCTCGAATTTTTTATTTGAGGGAAATAATTTTCTATTTTAGTTATATATTTATTAAATCTTTTTGCAGCATTAGCTGGTTTATTGTAGTAAGTTATATTTTTTTTGAATTTTGGAAATTTACCAATTATTCTTTCAAGAACAGATATTTCAACATCGTACATTAAATAATTTTTTGAGAAGCCAAATGGCATTATGCCAAAAAACGGACCATCCATAACTGCTATTCCAGATTTACCTTGCCATGGAGGCGTCATTACAACCATTTCGCAAAGTTCATACTGGTAATCTGGGGTGTCGAGGTTGACCATCATATTGTGAATTTTGTTCACATTAGAATATGTGGCATTTATTACGCCGTCATAAGTAGATTCTTTTTTATTTTCTCCACTGTGAGTTATGGTGTATGTTTTGTTTTTTTCTTTTATTGATATTATTTCTGTTTTTTTAAAAAGTTTTATACTTTTATTTTTTTTAATGAGATTATATAATCTTTCTCTCATTTTAATGTTATCAAATATTTTTTCGGGCACTTTTAAGCAAAAGTTCACGTGGTTTTTAGAAATATTTATATTTTTAGGCCACTTAGTATTTATAGGCAAACCCACATCTTGGCAAAATTTAATATATTCTTCGGGTGAGGTTTTACTATTTTCTTTAGATAGACAGTAATAGTTTTCGAAATTGTTTTTTACTACTGCATTGGGAAATGTTTTTCGGAAGAATTTTTCTGCATTTAAGGTTGTGATGGCGGTTTCTTTATCTCTTGGGTAGTGATATCCCATATGTATTCTGCATTGATTAACTAAAGATGCTTCTAAGAGTATTTCTTTATTTTTTTCGAATATGTCAACATTATATCCTTTTTTAGCAAGTTCTATTGCAGATAAAATTCCAAAAACACCGCCTCCTATAACAGCAATCTTTTTAGGCCGGTCTTTTTCTATGTTAACTATTTTTTTTGCTATTGGAATATAATTTTTTATACTTGATATTCCCTTGTTATTTTTTAATATAGATATTTGTTTATCTATCATATTTTCTAAAACATCTTCTTTTATTTCTTCTTCATTTTTCTCCAGTGTTATACTTGGATATTTAGTAAAAGATCCGTTATTCATGTCTCCTGTAAAGTTCACGACAATAGCGGGTTTTTTATTTTTTTGAGTGTATATTTTCATCGTCTGTTCTTTTTTTGTATGAGCAAGATTCGCTTCTATGTTTATCTTGGTTTGATTTTTATAAAGACTTTCCAAAACAATTTTATCAGGGGTGGATTCTCTTATATTAAAAGTTACTTTTTCAATATCTATTATTTCTGATGTATGAATAATCTCAAAAATATGAGGTAAAAAAGCAGTAAGAGGTGAATGATATTTTCTTTCAGGTTCTGGTTTTTTGCCAAAAATTATTTTAATTTCTTTTATTTTTTCTTTTTTACTTACCCCAATATACCCAGCCTTTATTTTTTGGGTTAATGTTGCATATTGCCACTGTGAAGAAATGACAATATTGAGTTCGTTTTTTTTAATAATTTCTAATATTTTATCTAGCCTCCCTTTTGTTAAGGCTATTGGTTTTGGTAATATGAAGTTTTTAGCTCCTATTTCTACTAATTTTTCTAATTCTTGAATTAAAATATTTTCATGTATGCAAAGATCAAATACATCATTTTCCTTTGGTTTGCCAAATTTATTTTCCCAAGCAGTCAAAGAATTAAAAAGGGGTATATGCTCTAGTTCTTTAGGATTTTTCTTGTTTACGTTACGGGTTATTATGCCTATTAAGGATATTTCGGGTTTTTTTAGGTATTTTTTGGCAATCATAAAACCGTAGTGTCCGGCTCCCACGATCGTTATATTTAATGGCTTGGCTGACATAAGTGTGTTTTATTAGTATTTGCCTGTATTTTTATATCTTAGGAATGGTATTATATTTACAGTTAAAATTCAATTATTATAGCGGGTTTTGACCTTATTTGATTAAATGGGGTTATATACATAATGAAGACTATTTTTATATCTATTTTCCAAGGTGTTGAGGCAAAGAATATTTTGCGTACAGATATTTATAAAGAGTTGGTTTCCAATAAAGATGTCAGGCTGGTTTTTTTTCTTGGTTCAAAAGAAAAAGCGGAATACTATAAAAAAGAATTTTCAAATTTTAACGTTGTCTACGAAGTTATTAAGCCGTACAGACTTTCCGGTTTGAATAAGTTTTTCTCCAATCTTTCTTTTAGGTTCTTAAATACAGATACGGTTAAGTTAAAAAGAAGGATGGCTTTAGATGTTGATAAAAAATATATTAGTTATTGTTTTGACTATATTTTAAACAAAATAATTGCGAGACCATTTTTTAGGCGAATTGCGCGTTATTTGGATTATTGTTTTGCTAAAAGTTATTTTTTTTATGAATACTTCGAAAAATATAAACCCTCCGCAGTTTTTTTAGCTCACTTGTTTGATGATTTAGAAATTAATTTTTTAAAAGAAGCCAGATATCGTGGTGTGAAATCTATAGGTTTTATAAATTCTTGGGATAAACTTACTGCCAGAAATGTAATAAGGATTTTGCCAGATAAGTTATTGGTTTTTAATAATATAGTAAAAAAAGAGGCTATTGATTACGCTGATATGAAAGAAAAAGATATTGAGGTTGTTGGTATTCCTCAATACGATCAATACGTAAAAAATAATCACACCAATCGAGAAGGTTTTTGTTTGGAGTTTGGTTTAGACATCAACAAAAGAACTATAGTTTATGCTCCCAATGGAAAATATTCTTCCACGTCTGATGGTTCAATGATAGATTTTCTTTATTCTTTAGTTAATAATGGTGCTATTTCCAATGCACAACTTTTGGTTAGATTTCAGCCTAATGATTTTGTAGATATGGAAGAAATTAAAAAAAGACCGTGGTTGGTTTACGATGTTCCTGGAATAAGATTTTCTAAAGAAAGAGGTGTCGACTGGGATATGGATGGTAATGATCTTCGTAGGCTTTCAGATACTCTAAAAAACACAGATCTTTTTATTTGCTATACTTCTAGTCTAAGTATAGATGCTGCTGTATTTAATAAACCGGTTATTAACATTGATTTTGATCTAGAAAAGCAAGAAGGTTTCTTGGGATCTCCAAGGCAGTATTATCGTATGACCCATTATAAGAATGCTATAAATACTGGCGGAGTAAAGGTTGTTAAAAACAAGGAAGGGATTATTTTTTGGATTAATTCTTATCTAGATAATCCTGAATTAGATTCAGCTGGACGCAAGAGGTTGGTGGAGGAGCAGTGCTGGAAAATAGATGGAAAGTCTGGGAAAAGAATTGCTAATTATATTATAAATATTTTAAATAATTAAAATGGAATATTTTAGTACTGATGATATTAGGAATAGTAAGAAAAATTATATTGCAGAAATATTAAAAGATCATGTGGGTAGGAACTTGCAAGACGGCTTTGCGGCTGACTTAGTTATTAGATATGCAAACGATATTTTTGATAGGCAAAAAAATAATTTAAATATATTAGATTGTGGTGTTGGTAATGCGGAATTTGCAAAACAATTAAATGTACGCGGATTAAAAAATGTTTATGGCTTAGATGTTGATAACTACTTGTCTGAAGATAATAAAAACTTTATTAAAGATTTTAAAATTTCTGATTTAAATTGTGAAAAAATTCCTTGGCAAGATAATTTTTTCGACATAATTACAGCTTGGTGTGTTTTGCCTCATTTAGAAAATCCACATTTTTTTATACGAGAGGCATTGAGAGTTTTGAGGCCAGGTGGCTTATTAATAGTTAGTATTCCACATATACTATCGAAAGCGAGCTTAAAATATTTTAAAAAAAATAAAGATTTTCCTCGATATTTATCTAGTACAAATCATATAACGGTTTTTACTCCAGGTTCTTTCAAAAATCTTACAAAGGGTTTTGATGTTGTCAATATGGAATATCTAGTAGATCCTAGGATCTTTAAAGGATTTAAGGGTAAAATAATAAAATCTTTATTTGGGTTTTCTCATAAATATGGGATATTTTACGATTATATATATAGAAAATGGGGATATAATCAAATATGGATCTTATCCAAACAAGGCCTAAAACCTCAGGCTTCCTAAGAGGGTTGTACTAATATACGCAACTAGGTTTATGAAAAAGACGGTATTTTTATTTATTCCACATTTTGTTTTCAGTTCAGATTTATTAAGGACAGATTTTATTAAGCTTTTATCTGAAAAGTTTAAGGTTGTGGTTTTTAGCCCAATCTTTTTGAATAATTTATCTGCTTCTTATTATAAAAATTCTGATATTGAGTATGTATATTACGACGCAGAGCGTCCTTCTTTTTGGTTATTTTTTACAAGAACTCTAAGAATATCAATGATAAGAGAATTTGATGATTTAGAGTATTTTAAGCTTAGGCAGCTGACTAAAGCAAACTTAAACTGGCAAAGGAAACTTTTGAGAAAGATTAGTTGGTTTATTCCAAAAAGATTTTTGACTGCAGATTTTTTCACAAAACTAGAAGAATTATTTTCGCTGAAATCTAGTAAATTTTTTGATTATGTAAAAAAATATAGCCCGGAACTAATACTTACCTGCACTCCTGGTTTTAGCGCTATGGAAGCAGAAATTATAGTTTTATCTAAGAAAATCAATATAAAGACAGTCGCCATAAATTCTAGTTGGGATAATTATATTTCCAATGCAACCCAATTTAGAAAAACCGATTATTTGTTTTGTTGGAATCCTGTCATGAAAAGGGAAGCCATAAAGATACATAAGTATGAGCCAGAAAATGTTTTTGTTTCCGGAATATATAGATTCGATCACCATTTTAAAGATAATTCTAAAGATATATCTAAGGAGGATTTTTTAATTAAAAAAGGCTTGGATCCAAAACTAAAAACAATTTTGTTATGTACATTGCCACCCAATACATATCCACCTCAATATGGTATTTGGAAGAGAATTGTAGAGATGAGAAATGAGGGAAAATTTAGCCAAGATGTTAATATATTTTTTAGATTGCATCCGAATGATTTTATAGAAAAATATAAATATTTTATTGGCATAAAAAATGTACATATTGATTTGGCAGGCAAGCCAATGTCTAGATTAGCCGGCAGTGGTCATAAAATTGAGATGGATGATTCTGATCTTGATAATCTACGATATTCTTTAAAATATACAGATGTAAATCTAAATTTTAGATCGAGTTTAACTTTAGAAGCTGCTATTTATAAAAAGCCAATCATTAATTTGGCCTTAGAGGGTTATGCTAATAGGTACAATGTTGATTGGTATAAGCCTATAGTAAAAGACATTAAATTTGTTGAATCCGAGAAGGAATTAATTAACGCTATTAACTTCTGTTTAAAAAACGAAAATAGTGATTCTTTTGACTATTCAGATATTATTAAAAATTATGTAGGTTTCTTAGATGGAGGAAGTTCAAAAAGAAGCGTTTGTTTTGTAGATGATATTGTTAAAAAAAATCGTGAAAAAAATAGATAAAATTCTTTGTGGTCCGAATGATAAGATTAAGAATGTTTTGGAAAAGATGGGCTCGTTTAAACCGAGCGATTTTGATTTACCTGCCGGAATAGTTTTGGTCGTAGATTCTAAAAACAAAGTTTTAGGCATAGCCACTGATGGAGATATAAGAAGGGCTTTGTCTAGGGGGCTGGATTTAAACGGTCCTATTTCTGATGCTATGAATAAGGATCCTTTTTTAGTTGAATTAACCGATGACAAGAAAGAGATATTGTCTCAAGTAAGTAATAAGATTAGGGAAAAACATTGGCACAAAGATAGATTAAATAAAATAGTGGTTGTAGATAAAAATAGATGCCCTGTAGATGTTTTTTATTTTTATGATCTGTGGCAGAAGAGCGATGTTAGATTTAAGCAAATTGGGGTTGTTGGCTTAGGTTATGTGGGGTTAACTCTGGCATTAACTCTGGCAGATCTAGGTTTTAAGGTTAAGGGTTATGATACAAACATTAATGTTATAAAAAAACTAAATTTAGGGGAGCCTCACTTTTTCGAAAAAGGTTTAAAGGAAATATTAAATAATAATATTGATAAGAACTTTCAGGCAGTAAATAATTTTTTGGGTGTTAATAATAGTGATATTTATTTTATTGCGGTTGGTACTCCACTTGGTAAAAATGGAAAGCCGAGCTTGGATCACCTAAAAAGCGCATCGGAAACTATTGGTAGGGTTTTAAAAAATGGTGATACCGTTATACTTCGTTCCACTGTTCCGGTTGGAACAACAAGGGATTTTGTTGTTCCAGTTTTAGAAAAATTTAGCGGTTTAAAATCTGGCGAGGATTTTTTTGTTGCCTTTGCACCAGAACGTACTGTTGAAGGAAAGGCGTTGGAAGAATTAAAAAAATTACCTCAAGTTATTGGTGGTTTAAATTGGGCCAGCGCCGATATTACTGCTAGTATTTTTAATCATCTAACTCATTCTATTGTTCTGGTCGATTCGTTAGAGGAGGCTGAAATGGTTAAGTTGGTTAATAATACTTACCGTGATGTTGTTTTTTCTTTTGCTAACGAGCTTTCCCTTGTCTGTAATAGACTGGGTATTAATACTAGAAGGGTAATAGAAGCGGCCAACAATGGTTACGAAAGAAGCAGTGTGCCTATGCCAAGCCCAGGTGTGGGTGGTGTATGTTTAGAAAAAGATCCTCTAATATTTGTTGAGAGTGCTAAAAGAAAAAAATACCAGCCACTTTTAGCCAGAGATTCCAGAAAGATAAGCGATCTAATGATCGACTTCGTCGCTAACGAAATAATCAATTTTATAAAAAACAAAAAAGATTCAAAAGTTTTTGTAATGGGTTTGGCTTTTAAGGGTCGCCCTGTTACATCTGATGTTAGGGGCTCTACCTCAATAAAATTAATAGAAAAAATAAAAAATAAAGCAGGATCTATTTATGTTTATGATCCTGCTGTGAATTTGGATGAGGTTAAAAAAGTTGGCATAAAAATGGTTAATCCTTCGGAAGGTTTTAAAAAGGCAGATGTTGTTGTTGTTATGAATAACAATTTAGATTTTGAAAAACTGGATATTAAAAAGTTACTTAAAACATCAAATAATCCAGTTTTTGTTTTTGATACTTGGGCCATATTTGGCCAAAATGACCTAAATAAGTTAGAGGGCGTTATATATAAGAATCTATAGTATGTATAAAGAATATAAGGTTTTAGGTCTGATAATGGCTCGTGGTAGGTCAAAATCTATACCTAGAAAGAATATCAAGCTTTTAGGGGGTAAGCCTCTTATTGCTCACACAATAGATAAAGCTAAGGCGGCTCAATATATAGACCGCTTGGTTTTATCTACTGATGACGTCGAAATAGCGGAGGTAGCAAAAAAATATGGTTGCGAAGTTCCATTTATGCGTCCAGCCGAATTAGCAGAAGATAGCACTCAAGATTATCCAGTAGTAGTTCATGCTTTAGAATGGTTAGAAAAAAACGAAAATTATAAACCAGATTTTATTGTTCATTTGCGCCCAACACATCCTTTTAGAAAAACATCCGATATCGACAAGGGTGTTGAGCTTTTAGCAGAAAATTTAAAAGCAGATTCTGTTTGGACTGTCGGTAAGCCTCCTGTTACACCATATAAAATGTTTCATGTTGGTGAAGATAATTTTTTAAAACCGATTTTGACAGTAGAAGGAGAAAAAGAAACTTTTAACTGGCCACGCCAAAAATTGCCAGTCGCTCATAATCATTATGGGCAAGTTGATATAACTCGTTACGATACTGTAATGGTTAAAAAATCGATGTGTGGAGAAAATATTTTACCAATGATGTTGGAGGGGGAAATAGTTGATATTGATTCGCCGCTGGATTGGGAATTTGCAGAGTTTTTAATTTCTAAAGGATTGTTATCTTAAAATGAATATTTTAATTACCGAACCTAAAGATTATTCAAAAAAAGCTTTAGATATTTATAAAAAATTAGGGCAAGTCTATTTGTGGAAAGTATCTAATCAGTCGGAAAAGAAAATTGCCGATATTTTAGTTATTGGATTAAAATATCAAATAGATAAAAAGTTTTTAGATCAAACTCCAAATTTAAAAATAATTGCCTCGCCGGCAACAGGCATGAATCATATCGATCTTAACGAGGTTAAAATACGGGGTATAAAAATTATTTCTTTAAGAGGTAAAAAGAGTTTTTTAAGAAACGTTCCTTCTACAGCCGAAGAAACATTTGCTTTGATTTTAGCTTTATTTAGAAAGTTGCCTTGGGCTTTTGATAGCGTTAAAAATTCTTCTTGGGATAGAATTGAATGGCGTGGACACCAATTAATGAATAAAACAATTGGTCTTTTGGGTTTCGGCCGTTTGGGTAAAATTGTGGCGCGTTACGCCAAGGCCTTTAATATGAAAGTAATTTCCTGTGATCCAAATATTTCGGAAAAGTTTATGAAATCGCGCGGAGTAGAAAAAGTTAGTATGGAAGATCTATTCAAAAAATCGGACATTGTTTCTTTGCATGTTTTATTAACAGACGATACTCAAAACTTAATAAAAGAAAAACATTTAAAATCTATGAAGCTGTCCGCCTATTTAATAAATACAGCTCGGGCCGAACTTATAGAAAAAAATTATTTGTATAATGCTTTAAAAAATAAATGGATTGCTGGTGCAGGTATAGATGTAATGTGGGATGAAAGAAGTGATGGTAGTCATTTAAAAAAAGATTCTTTGTGGAATTATTCTAAAAAAAATAATAACTTAATAATCTTACCTCACGTTGGTGGCGCCACATATGAAGCAATGGAGGTTACCCAAGATTTTATAGCCGAGAGCGTTTTTAAATATTTTAAAAATAAAAAAAGTGTATAGTAATTTTATTGTAACTAACTTTGTTTATGGTACTGGTCCATATTTACGTACAACAGAGTTGGCATTAGCTGTTAATGACGAACTGGAAAAGGTAGGTAAAAAACGTTTAGGCATTATTGTTCCCTTGGTTTACGGAGAAAAACAAAAAAGAATAATGTTGGAAGAATTTTCTCATTATTCAGAAGAGATTTTTTTATGTGAAGATCTTGGTTTAATTTTAAATAAAATATTTTATGGTGATAATACCTACGAAGAAGCTCTTAAACTTTGGGTTAATAATTTTAAAAATATAAATTTAGAAGTAGAAAAATTATTTAAGGGTAAGTTAGAAATAGAAGATTTAATGGGTAATAAATTTTCTATTAACGGAAGTGACATTGTTATGGAGCTTAGCAGATCAGGTCGAGTTATTTATGGTGTTAAAGCTAGTTATGGGGTTACATTTGGAAATATTTCTGAAATTCTTAAAAATACGTTGCAAGTTTCTTTAGAAAAAATCGCTGTTGACAGGGAAATTGTTAAAGAAGCTATTCCTTTGGCCGAAGAATTAGAATCAAAATATAGGTTTATATGTTTAGCAGTGCCCGGAACAACCTCTTATTTTAATGATCGTTTAGTAAGAGATAAAGAATCTTTTGTTCCTCCAACTATTAGAAAACCTTTTTTAAATAAAGATAATATAGACGAGGGGATTTACGTTACTATTACAGGTATTCCTGGTTTAGAAAGATTATACAAAGAAGCTAAAGAACTTGGTTTAAAAATATATAGTAACGATACCGAAACTGTTTTGGGTTCTGAAAGAAAACTACCAGATGTTATTTCTAATCCAAGAATAAAACTTCAGTTTGCTCGTGCTGGTTGGGGCTCCATCTGGTTATCGCAGTTGTCTGGTACTCCATTTGTTGCTCCAAAATTTGATCCTTTGGATGACCCCGAAATTTACTTTAATAACCTGTGTATTGAGAAATTAGGTTTGGGGGTTATTTATAAAGGCCAAGCCTTGGCCGACGTACTTAAAGAGGGTGAACTATTAAAAGATCGTATTAAAGCTTTAAACGTTAGTTTAGAGGCTAAATTTGGCACTTTAGACGGAAATACCTATTCTGCTAAGATAATAGTTGATGATTTCGTTAATATAACCTAGAGTGGGTTTTAATAGTTATAATTATATACAAATACCATGTCAAAAATAATCGTAGAATTATGTCAAAATCATAACGGCGATAAGCAAGTTTTAAAGGATATGATTTTGGCTGCCAAAGAAAATGGGGCAGATATTGTTAAGGGGCAAATAATTTTTTCCCAAGATGTAACTCATCGCGAAAGATTTGACGAAGGCGAAGAAGAACATAATGGAGTCAGAAAAACAATAAAGCGCCCATACTTGGCAGAGTTCGAAAGGATGAAGAGTATCGATTTATCCCAAGACGATTATAAGTTTTTTGTCGAAGAATGTAATCGTGTTGGCATAACTCCAATGCTTACAGTTTTTTCTAGAAATAGGATTTCATTGGCTTCAGCCTTGCCATATCAAGGAGAAAAAATGGTTAAAGTGGCAAGTTATGATTGTGGAAGTTTGCAAATGATAAAAGAACTTTCCGAAAAATTTGATAACTTAGTTATTTCTACAGGGGCCAGTTTTGACGACGAAATTAAAAATACCGCAGAGTTTCTAAACAAAGCCGGTAAAAAATTTACATTCTTGCATTGCGTAACAAGTTATCCGAATACTTCTACAATGGCAAATTTAGCCAGAATGGAATGGTTAAGACAATTTACTCCAAGTGTTGGTTGGTCGGATCACTCTTTAATTTCAAGAGATGGAATAAAAATGTCGAAAGTAGCCATTATGCTTGGAGCAGATTATATCGAAAGACACTTTACTATCTTGCCAGTCGACAAAACAAAAGATGGTCCTGTTTCTATAAATCCAGAACAATTAAAGGAATTGTCTTTATTTGCAAAGCTTTCTAAAGATGAGCAAAAAAATATTGTGGAAAAAGAAATTCCAAATTGGAAAGTAATGGTTGGTTTTCCGGAAAGAGACATGACACATACCGAAATGTTGAATAGAGATTATTATCGTGGGCGTTTTGCCAGCTTAGTTAATAGTGAGTGGGTATATAATTGGGAAGATAAAAAAGTTATCTAATTATGAATTTTATAAAAGAAAAAACTTTTATAGTCGCGGAAATTGGCAAGGGTTTTATACAAACCGAACAAAATCAAACCCCAGAGGTTTATTTGGCTAATGCTAAAGAACTAGTTTTGTTGGCTAAAGAAGCTGGTGCCGATGCCGTTAAATTTCAAACCCATACCGTAGAAGATGAGCAGACCAATATAAATGTTGTAGCACCTCATTTTAATGGTGCGGATAGGTACAGTTGGGTAAAAAGAAATACTGCTGCTACGCCGGTTTGGTTTTGGCAGGAACTTAAAAAATATTGCGCCGAACTTGGCATAGTTTTTTTCTCAACCCCAATGAGCCGTGGTGCAGCCAAACTCTTAAACGAAGAGGTAGGAGTAGATTTGTGGAAGGTAGGTTCTGGCGATATTTTGGATTTTGTAATGTTAGATTATTTAGTTTCAACAAAAAAGCCAATAATAATTTCGGGTGGCATGAGCACCTTGGAAGAAGTTGATCTGGTTGTAGATTTTCTTAAAAAACGTAATGCAGAATTTGCTTTGTTACATTGTGTTTCAAAGTATCCTTGCCCGCCGGAAGAGCTTCAGTTGCAAACTATTAATTTTTTTAAAGAAAGATATAATATTCCAATAGGTTTTTCGGATCATTCAATTGGCACGGACTCTGCTTTGGCGGCTGTGGCTATGGGTGCCAAGATAATAGAAAAACATTTTTCTTTAAGCCGCGATTTATGGGGTTCGGATCATAAAGTTTCTATGACACCAGCAGAATTAAAACTTATGGTTTTAGAAATTAGGAATATGGAATCTAATCAAAATAAAAAGGAGGAATATTTAAATAAAGATATTGTAAAAGAAGGGATGGGTAAAACTATAAAAGTTTTGCAGGAAGGCGAAGCTAAGTTTAGACCATTCTTTAGAAAAACTTTAGTTGCTTTAACTGATATATCAGTGGGTTCAGAAATTAAACCAGAAATGTTGGGTGCAATGCGCCCGCAATTGCATTTGGCTGGTTTACCTTCCGAAAAATATGAAAATGTTCTTGGTAAAAAAGTTTCTCAAGCCATAAGCAAAGGACAGCCGATTTCTCTGGAAATGATTGAAAGATAGTTTTATGAATTCTAAAAGAAAAATTTTAGTGCCAATATTTAACCGAGCCCATTATGGTCGGTTACGTTCTGTTTTGAGCGCTATCAAAAACAACACCGCTCTAGATTTAAAAATAATTGTTGGAGTTCCGGCAGCTTACGGTTATTTTTTTAAAAATATTAAAAATAGTAGTCCTAAATCTTGGAGCAAAGCTTTGCCTTGGTATTTTATGGCAAGGCTAAGATCTTTTTTGGGTAAAAATTTTGTTTTTAAAAATGACTTTTTAGCAAAAAATCTTGTGTCCGATGGTTTTGAATTAGAGTCTTACGCCCCAATTTTTTTTGATGGCGGTAAATCGGAAACCATGGCAAAGACTGCAGCTCTAGGCATAGAAAAATTGACCGATGAAATTAAAAAAATAAAACCCGATGTTGTTTTTGTTAACGCCGATAGATTCGAAATGATGGCGGTGGCTATAGCTGCTTCTTATTTAAATATTCCAATAGCTCATAACGAGGGCGGTGACGTTTCGGGTACAATAGATGAAAGTATTAGGCATTCAATAACTAAATTAGCTCATATACATTTTACTTCTACTGAATCTAGCAGAAAAAGAGTTATACAAATGGGCGAGGATCCTGAAAAAGTTTTCAATGTTGGTTCGCCTGCCATAGATGCTGTATACAATGTTGATTTTAAAATAAAGCCAGATGTTTTTAATTCATTAGATATATCCAAACCGTATATTTTAGCGTTGACTCATCCAGTAGCCACAGCTTCTAAAGAAGAAAATTTTAATATGGCTCAAAACTTAATTTTGGCAATAAAAGAAATACCAATACCCAAAATTATTTTGGGTTCAAACATAGATGCAGGTTCAGATGCTTTGGGCGATGCAATAAAGGATTGGCTAGAAACAGAAAAACCAAAAGATGTTTTTTTTACAAAAACATTACATCCAGATGATTTTTATAAATATTTAAGTTATTCTGCTTGTGCAGTAGGGAATTCTTCTAGTTTTATTAGGGAAGGGGCTTTTCTTGGTACTCCTGTTGTTTTATTTGGTTCTAGACAAAATAATAGAGAAAAGGGAAATAATACTATAGAGATAACTTCTGAGGAAAAAAATTCACTAAAAGAGGCAATTTTAAATCAAATGAATCACGGAAAATTTGAGAGTTGTAAAATTTTTGGTGAAGGGGACGCTGCTTTTAAAATATCGAAAGTTCTTGCTAATGTAGACTTGAGTGTACAGAAATCATTTAAAACAAGATCATGAAAATATTAGGTATAATTACAGCCCGGGGCGGTTCAAAAGGTATACCTCGAAAAAATATAAAAGAACTAAATGGCAAACCTTTGATTGCTTATACTATTGAAGCTGCTCAAAAATCGGGAATTTTCGATCGCATAATTTTAAGTACAGACGATTTAGAAATTGCTGAAGTTGCCAAAAAATATGGTTGTGAGGTTCCATTTATGCGTCCAGCGGAACTAGCTCAAGATGGTACGCCTCATCTGCCGGTAATGCAGCACGCAGTCTCTTGGTTAAAAGAAAAAGAAAATTATAATCCAGATTTAGTAGCAATACTTCAACCAACTGCTCCATTGCGACAGTCTTGGCATATAAAAGAGGCGTTCGACTTGTTGGTTAAAAAAGAAGCAGATTCTGTTGTGGCTGTTTCAGAAATTCCTGGTCATTATAGTCCCTATTGGGCTGTAGTTGTAGACGAAAATAATTTAGGTAAACTTTTTAATGGTGACCCTATTCGTAATCGCATACCCAGAAGACAAAGTTTGCCTCAAAAAACTTATTCCCATTGTGGAGCTTTATATATGTTTAAAACCAAGTTTCTTTTCGATGAGGATAATCCTAATTTCTATGGTGATAAAGTTGCGATTTATCCTATGGAAGAAAAATATAGTATCAATATAGACACTCCAGATGATTGGAAGATAGCTGAGCATGCTGTTTCTGGGTTGAGCTAAATATGTTATTTTGTTTTTGTTCGTGCTATATATAATTGATTATGTCTAACAATAAAATTATATCTTGGATAGTAAAAATAAGTCTGTTAATAGTTCCGGTCTTGCCTTTGGTGGTTACACGTTCTCTCTTTTTCCCATTTATTACTGGGCGTAATTTTATTTTTAGAATTTTAATAGAAATATCCTTTGTATTTTGGCTATGGTTGGTTTTATCGGATTCCGAATACAAACCTAAGTCTTCTCCAATACTTTTAGTGTTTTCTGGGCTAACCGTGGTTTTGTTTTTAGCAACTATTTTTGGAATTTCTCCTTATAAGAGTTTCTGGTCTAGTTTCGAAAGAATGGAGGGTTTTTGGGGCTTTTGGCACTACTTTGTATATTTTTTAATGCTAGGATCTTTATTTAAGAAGGATGACTGGAAAAAGTTCTTCTATGTATCCTTATCGGCTAGTTTTATTGCAACTATCTATGCTTTTTTCCAATTTTTAGGAAAATTAGACGTTCACCAAGGTGATACACGTTTAGATGCCACTATGGGTAACGCAACCTATCTGGCTATTTACTTAGTTATTCATATTTTCTTATTTTTGTTTTTTCTATTTACAGAATTTAAGAATAAGAATGTATGGTTTAAGCTGGGTATATATTTTGTTATTTTTTCTCAACTTTTCATAGTTTATAAAACAGCAACCAGAGGAGCCATCATTGGGCTTGTGGTGGGGTCATTTATATTTTTTGTAATAAATGCTTTATGGGGTTCTGGTAAACTTAAAAAGATTTCTCCAGTGTTTATATCTTTAATAATACTTACACCTATTTTATTCTGGTTAGTAAAAGATGCTAATTTTGTTAGAAACAGCGAAACTCTTTCTAGATTTGCCAGTATTTCTTTAGAGGAAACCACAACGCAATCACGCTTTATTATTTGGAATATGGCGTATCAAGCCTGGAAAGAAAACCCAGTTTTAGGTTGGGGACCAGAAAGCTTTGTTTATGTCTTTTCTAAATACTATAATCCACAACTTTGGCGCCAAGAACCATGGTTTGACCGCGCTCATAATGTATTCTTAGATTGGCTTACTTCAGCTGGTATTCTTGGTTTATTGTTTTATTTGGGTTTATTCGTGGCTTCTTTTTATGTTATTAGTAGGCTTTATAAAAGAAAAGATCTAGATGCAAGATCTGTAGGCTTATTCTTGGGTTTAATTACTGCTTATTTTATTCACAATATTTTTGTTTTCGATAACTTTACTAGTTATATTTTATTTTTTGCTTTACTGGCTTACTGGCATTCAGAATATATAAAAGGGGACGAAGACAATAATAAAGAACGAGCTTTGTTGATGCCAAAATATTTTGTAGTTGGTGTTGTTTCTGTGGCTACGTTGTTTTCTTTGTATTCCTTTAATATAAAACCAGTACTAGCTTCTCAAAGCATTTTAGATTCTTTACGAGTGGTTACGTATTCTCAAGAAGGTAATAGGGTAAGAGATTTGAATTTAGGAATAGATATTATTAAAAATGGTTTATTTTATAATACTTTTGGTACAACAGAAATACGTGAACAATTGGCTCAATATGCTGAGCGTATTAATGCTGATCCTGTAACTTCTAACGAGGACAAGAAAAATTTTCTGTCTTTTGCTTTAAGTGAATCAAAAAAACAAGTTGAAGAATTTCCATACGATATGCGCGCTAAGGCCTTTCTTTCTACTCTTTATACAACAGCCAGTGATCCTGCTAGCGCTATCCTAGTTGCTAAAGACGCTCTTGCTGTTTCCAACAAAAGGCAACAGTTTCATTTCTTGCTGGGCGAAGCCTACTTTAAAGCTGGTGAAGAAGAAGAGGCTATACAAGCAATGAAATCGGCTTACGAACTTGCCCCAGAATATCCCGATGCTATTAGTAATTACGCAGTTGTTTTAATTTTTTCTGGTAAGTCTAAAGAAGCTGAAGCACTGGTTAAAAAACATTATGGTACAGAAATAATTGGCGATACTAAGTATGTTAATGCTTATGCTGCTATTGGGGATTTTGTTAAGTTAACAAAAGTTTGGGAAAAAATCATTGAAGACAACCCAACCAATTTTCAGTACGGTTTATCTTTAGCTTCGGCTTATATAAAAACATTCCAAGATGCTAAAGCTATAGAACAGTTACAAAAATTGATAGAGTTAGATCCTAATTTTAAAAATCAAGGAGAGGCCTATATAAAACAAATCAAAGAAGGCAAGTTACAAAGATAAGACGTATGTATTTAGATGTGGTGCGTCAAACATGCTGACGATGTATGATGTTGTGGAAAACTTTATTTTTGTATTTTAAAAAATACATAGGATGATTTAATTCATAAGAGTTTCCTCTTGACCTGTTTCCTAGATGGTTCAGGTGTTGTTTATTATAAGTTTAAATAAAAAAATGAATACTAAAATAAGAACACATCTGTTTGCTGGTTTTTTTCTGTGCTTGTTTCTGTTTTTGCTGTAGCAGTTATTGCTTACGGTGCCTCCACTGTAGATACTGCTAGTGTAGGTGCTGGCACATCTACTCCTGGTGCAGCTTTAGGAGTTAAAGGAGATTCTATTGTGGAAGGTAATATGCTGGCATCCTCTTTTACAGCTACTTCTACAGGTTTTTATGTTGGAATTGGCACGAATACTCCTGGCGCAGCTTTAGGAGTTAAAGGAGGCGTGATAGTTGATAGTTTTGTTTATATGTCTTCCTTTACTGCTACATCTACAACTGCAACTTCTACTACTAAGTTTGGTATGACTATATCTTCTACAACAATAGTTGATGGGTACTCAGGTAGATGGGCATTAGGAACAACAACAATTCCAGATGCAGACGTAGCGAATACACAAGCTGTAGATCCTTCTTTCACTATTGCGCCTTTAGGTAGTGCTGATACAGCTACAGGTATATTATATATTGCAGGAGAAGGTGAAAGTGGAGGCCAGATAATAATAAGATCATCCGATGGTGAACACTGTATTTCTATTATGGCTAATGGATTAGGAGTAGCTCTTGATGCTTCGGCAACATCTGCGGCCACATTGTTAACCACTAAGGTCGTAGCTTGCCCAAGATAATTTCCCTAGCTTATTGGTTTTAAAAAAACTACTTATGAAATTTAAAAGTTTTTTAGGGATTATAATATCTTTTCTTCTTGGTGTTCTTCCTGTGTTTGCAGCATATAATGATGTTTCTTTGTCTAGTGGTGCGAGTTTGAACACAACCGTAGGAGGGAGTGCAATTAATCTTTCTGCGACAGGCGGGACAATTCAAAGTGTTGTGGTTAATGCTGCTACTATAAATATAACTTTAGCAGCAGGCTCTTCTGTAACTTTAACATCGTCTGATCGTAAATCTTTATCTTACACATCTGGGAATTCAATTAAAAGTTTTGAATGTGGTTCTTCAGCTTCCGTTTTGAGTATTTCGTTGGCTCAAAGCCAATCAACTGAAACTGTTACAGTTACTCCAAGTATATCCACTTGTGTAGCACCAGAATCTTCGGGAGGTAGTGGATCTTCATCATCTAGTACATCATCTTCATCTAGTTCAAGTTCTTCTACTTCTTCTTCGTCATCTAGTAGTACATCTTCCACAGCTTCAACTCCAGCCGAGACTGTTGCTGTAGTTGCTTCAGCTCCAGTAGTTTCTACGGCAGTGGTAGCGGCTCCCGTAGTAGTATCAGTTCCGGTTGCTGTAGCAGTTTCATCTGTAACTATTGATACCGAACTTAATCCTGGTACTCGCAGCGACGAAGTTATGGATTTACAAAAGTTGTTAGCTAAAGACCCAGAAATTTATCCAGAAGGAACAGTATCTGGTTTCTATGGTCCTAAAACAACTGCCGCTGTAAAGAAATTCCAAGCCAAATACGGTTTACCTACAGTTGGTAGAGTTGGTCCTGCCACTATGGCAAAGTTGAATGAGGT
>CALRHC010000008.1 GCA_943359335.1 Candidatus Yanofskyibacteriota bacterium | reverse complement strand
GGGGTAATTGGATAGCTATACAACATGGCGATGATGGATTGGTTACATTATATTCACATATGTCGGAAATTTCTCGTAAAAGTATAGGGGATCAGGTAGAAGCTGGCGATGTTATAGGTTTTGAAGGAGCCACAGGCAATATTACTGGCGCACACCTGCATTTTTCTGTATATACAGAGTTTTTCACTTATAAACACCCCGATACAGGCGAGCTATTTTTTAGTTACAATTACGGAAAAACTTTAAACCCATTAGACTATTTATAGAAAATTTAAACTCTTAACAAAAAATGTTTTGTGATGTTTCTATAATAGGGAATGTTGCAAAACATTTTTTAGCATATGCAGCAGCGGTGTAGTATGAGTATTTATTTAACTAACGATAGTTATAAATAAAAAATCTAACCAAGTAGGAGATAGGTTTCTATAGGAAGGACTGTCGCATAAGCTACATTGTGCGACAGTTAGCTATCAAAGTTATCCACATTACTCTAGGCCTTGGCAATTACCGGCGGGTCTAAAACCAGCCGACTTAGCTTCTAATATAGATGCAAAATAAATTTTATTTTCTGCTTTCATCTTTAACGCCCCTGAACAATTTTCGTAATGGTAAATTTTACTATCTTTGTTACCTACAATCTTTTGTGTGGGTAATATAGTAACTTCAACATCGGGATCACTCCCCTCCAATGAAGGTGGAACAACCTCTTTTTTAACAGTTTTTATATTTTTAACAGAACCATCTGTAACAATTTTATTTAAATCGGCAGTATTAACAATTGTACTTTTAATATTTAGTTCGGCTGTTTTATATTTTGCACTTAAACGACCCAAACCAAAACTGATTAAACCGACCAACACAATAACCGCAACCAAAAACACTTGATCACTATACGGTTTAATTTTTTCTAAAAGCCCTTTAAACATATTTATAAACTAAATTTATATATTTTAAATACATCTAAACCTTTTTTATTTTTTATTATAATTGGTTCTTTGCGTTGCTTCTTCAAATCCGCCTCTAATAGAGATGCTGCCGATAACACACTGTTTCTTAATGGAAGTTCTGAGGTAGGTATTACCAAATAGTTAATTTCAAAGGAATTCTTTTCGGGAAGTAATAAATAATCTTTACTCTTTATTACAGGCCAACCATGATATATCTGACGTCTATCTAGTATCCAAAGCTGAGCCGTTTCATATATAGATTCATCGTATATTACTAATGCATTATAACTATTATCCCCTTTCTTTCTGGCTTGTTCCACGCTAGCCGATTGAAAGCTTTCTATAAACTTATATTTACTATCAAAAATATATTTTGGATATTTATTTTCAAATTCTTTTTGAAAAAATTTTTCTAATTCGTTGTAACCCCATTCATAATTCTCTACTCTGGCGGGGGAATAAGCCCACACACTTTTGCCTATTGGATAATTTATAATCTGACTATTAATAGAATAAATAATTTCAAAAACAATTACCGGAATTAGCAAATATCTAAAGTTTAATCTTGTTAGAACTTCCCCCACCATTAAAACCATTACAGGAGTTAACATAGTTAAGAACCGTACTGTTGGGCCAATAAAGAAAAATAATAATACTTGAAAGAATAACCAGATATATATAAGCTTATTTTTGTTTTTATAAAAAAATAAACCTAAAATAAAAAGGGTTAAGAGAACGTAGGAATTAGATTTAACTAGATTTGGTACTACGTTCTTCGCCCTATCACCTAAGGAACCAATTTCCTCTTTGCCTGGAGCTACAAGCCATTCCTTTGGCTGCTGGTTGAATATATAAGAAAGTTGAAAATCGAAATGTCCTACGCTTTTATATAAACCAATATTATAAATTATTACTGGGCTAAATATTACTAAGCCCAACAAAACCCCAGCCCACAAATTTTTACTTTTAAAATAACTTCGGCGATATATTAAAAGATAAGTAATAATAATTGGCACAACTACTAGGCTGGTGTATTTGGTAAGACCGCCCAAACCTATCGCTATACCCATCCAGATTAAATTTTTAGAGTTATCTAACGACTTTAAAAATAGATATAAAGTTAAAAGTATAAAAAATATTACGTAACTTTCCTGCAAGCCAACCCTAGAAATAAATACATTATTTACTGTAAGAGCCATTAACAAAGCCGATACTAAACCAACGTCTTCCGAATACAGTTTCTTACCAATTAAATATAGAAGGTATACGGAAACCAGCCCTAATAAAACCGAGGGAAATCTAAAAGCAAAGTTATTTTCTCCAAATAATTTAATAAAGATATGTTGAACCCAAAAAACCAGTGGAGGATGGTCGTGCCACGACAACTTTGCCCACATTGGTATACCAACAGAATCTAACCATTCCCATGGCGTGGTTTGCTTTGTGGCTAAGTCAAAGTCCATCGGCCCCACAGAACGAAAAGCATAGAGCATTTCATCGCCCAATGGATCACCATTAGATAAATTAACTAGTCTTAATAAAGCCGCAACTGCCAATATACAAATTAAAAGTTTTTTATTCTTAACCATAAAACTTTTATAAAGCTTTCCCAAATTATGCTTAAATTAAATTTTGATTTTCCTACTTTCCTTTCGGTAAAAATTATTGGGACTTCGCAAATCTTATAACCCAGCCTATGAGCTTTATATGTGGTTTCAATTTGAAAATTATAACCAGTAGAGCTTAACGAGTCTAAATTTATTTTTTCTAATACTTCCCTTTTCCAACACTTAAAACCCCCTGTTAAATCTTTATAGGGTAAACTCAAAATAATTTGTGCATATACATTCCCAAACCTGCTTACCATTTTTCTAACAGGATCCCAATTCTCTGTTCCGCCTCCTTTAATATACCTAGAACCTAAAACAACATCGTACTCCCCTATCTTTCGTAAAAAATCTAAAATATTTTTTGGGCTGTGAGATAGATCGGCATCCATTTGAATTATATAATCTGGTCTATCTTGTACTTTTATAATTGATTTAAAAGCATCTACATAAGCTTTACCCAAGCCTTCTTTTTTAATGCGGCTTAATAACTTAATTGGATATTTTCCCGTTAACTCTTTTACAACATTTGCCGTGCCATCTGGCGAATTATCGTCCACAACTAAAACCTCTAATCCGTTTATATTTAGTTCGAATATTTTTTCTATAACTTCGGCAATATTAGATCTTTCGTTATATGTTGGAATAACCACCAGTGTTTTCATTAGTTAAATGTTAGCATAAAAATACCCTCCAAATTTGGAGGGTATTTTTATAACTTTATTTTTTAGCTTCTTGCCACAAACTAACTATGTTTCCATCTGGGTCTATAAATTCCGCCATAAAACCCATTTCGCCTATCGGAGATTTTGCCCTTTTTATTTTACCTCCGGCTTTTATGGCTTTAGCCAAGGTTTTTTCTATAGAATCAGTCTCAATCACAAACGAAGGCTGCTGGCTTTTATTTTTACGAACATAAAAACCGCCATTGATACCGCCCATCTCTGTTGGGCGTTGGGTTTTAGCATCGATATCGGTGGTAATAGCCATCATATATTCATTACCCCATGTTTTCATCTTCCAGCCAAAAGTTTTAGAATAAAACTCTTTGGATTTTTTAAAATCCCCTGTTGGAATTTCAAAATGCACTACTTTATGTTTTGCCATATTTTTAAAAATTAGTTTATATTAATAATAGAACAATCGCTATAATAGCAGACAATAACAAAAACAGCCACACTGGGAGGCTGTTTTTGTTTAATTAATTCTAGTAAAAACTAAGAAAGATGTTTAGAAACAAGCTTGGTCATTTCAAACATACTTACTGTAGCTTTGCCACCAAATACTTTCTTAAGACTAGCATCAGCGTTTATATTGCGCTTATTGTTAGGATCTTGAAGATTATTCTTTTTAATATAGACCCAGAGTTTCTTTACAACTTCCGAACGAGGCATAGGCCCCTTTCCAACGACTTCAGCCAACTCTGAGCTGATATTCATTGGTTTCATAAATGCAGCATTTGCCATATGTTTTTATTTTATTGATTAAGCTTTTACTAATAGTATCTTAATTTCTAAAAAATGCAAGTGGTACCTATTCAAATTCTAAAATGCTGGTTGAATATTATCCATTACATGATCCATCATATCTTTCAGATACTTATAGTTTTTATCGTCAAAAATTCTGCAATTAGAATAATCTCCATCTTTTCCCCAATCTCGTTGGGAAACATCTATAGATAAGACTAAATCATTTTTACTTTCCATTAAAGGAACGGTTTCAATATAACCAAAATTACAAGCCTGACTATTAGCAACAGGATGAGCTTTTAAATCATTTGCTAATATTCTGCCTTCATAACCGCCCCTAGTGATTCTTTGACCTTCCTGCACCCAACCTCTTTCTATAAAATTTTCGTCTGAATCGTTAGAATCTTTTCTTGTAATTTTGCTTACATTCATAAAAATCTCAAAACCCTCAAAATTTTCTGGGCCAAAATTTATTTCTGGAACATTCTTATCTCCAACATTTCTAATACTACTAAAAATCAAAGGATAAGTTATTATATCCTGACCAGAAAAAAAACTACCCAGAGTACCATATGTGAATGGCTTAGGCTCTTTCGTTTTATTTTTTAAAAACAGAAAAGCACTGCTAGCAACTACAATTAAACTAGCTAGTAAAATTATTTTTTTAATATTCATGGCGGAGGAGGTGGGATTTGAACCCACGATACCGGTAAAGGTATGCCGCCTTTCCAAGGCGGTGCACTAGGCCACTATGCGACTCCTCCGTAACAATTAGCCTACCATTAAACTTTAAGCCCCTGCAAAGCTTTAATTCTATCCTCTATCGGGGGATGTGTAGAGAATAATCTAGCTAGCCAAGGCGCTCTTTGTTTATGATCCGGTACACCATCTCCATCTGCATCGGCTCCAAAAGGGTTTTCGAAAAACAAATGGGCAGTAGCATTGGTTGCTGTACGAATCGGCTGGTGATCATGTTGAGAAATTTTCTTTAAAGCTGAAACCAAACCTTCTGGGTAACGTGTTAATAAAACAGCTGAAGCATCTGCTAAAAATTCTCGCTTGCGCGAAATTGCCAAGTGAATTAACGTAGCAAAAATTGGCGCTAAAATCGAAAGTAAAATTCCAATTATAATTACCATCCCATTTCCACCTTTGCTTTCGCCGTCTCGGTTATGCCCACCAAACCAAAGCGAGCGCATAAACATATCGGAAAGTATAGAAACAAAACCAACCAATACAACAGCTACAGTGGAAACTAACATATCGCGGTTTCCAATATGTGCAAGTTCGTGTGCCAGCACACCTTCTAGTTCCGATCTATCTAATTTATTTAATAAACCCGATGTAACCGCAACAACAGCATGTTCCGGATTTCTTCCAGTAGCAAAAGCGTTTGGCGCAGGATCTTCTATAACAAAAAATCTTGGCATTGGTAAACCTGCGGTTATAGTTAAATTTTCTAAAATTCTAAATAGTTCGGGGTTCGATTTAAGTTCTACTGGTTTGGCTTTATGCATTGCTAAAACAATTTTGTCGGAAAACCAGTAACTTATAAAATTCATACCAATACTAAAAACAACGGCAATATAAAGAATACTTGGGTCTTGGTAATATTGGCTAACTACAAAACCAATTCCAATAACCACGCCAAAAAACACGGCCATCAAAAGCCATGTTTTTCGGATATTAGAAGATTGATTCGAATATATTGTCATCCAATATTTAGAATTTCACTTGTACTGGTTCTTGCGCTGGAGAATTATCGGCAAGATCAAAAAATTCTTTCTTTTTAAAACCAAACATCCCAGCAATTATACGCGAAGGAAAAGTCTCTACCGTTACATTAAGATCACGAACATTACCGTTGTAAAAGCGACGTGCGGCCTGAATTTTATTTTCGGTATCGGCGAGTTCTCGCTGTAAATCCAAAAAGTTAGCATTAGCTTTAAGATCTGGATAATTTTCGGAAACTGCAAATAATGTCTTTAAGGTATTAGACAAAGCATTTTCTTTTTCTGCTTTAGCATGAGGATCACTAACACCCATAGCTGCTGAACGAGCCTGTGTTACATTTTCAAAAACAGAACGTTCGTGGCCCATATAACCTTTTACTGTTTCTATTATATTAGGAATTAAATCGTACCTGCGTTTTAACTGCACCTCAATATCGGAAAAAGCTTCCTCTATTCTGGTTCGCAAAGTTACTAACCTATTAAAAGCATAAATAATCCAAAGGACTATTACACCACCTGCGCCTATTAAAATCCAATTTAATGTAGACATAATACTTATAATTATAACATCAAATTATCAATTCTCAATTTACAAGTATCAATGAATTTTCAATGGATTTAATTATCAAAACCGTTTGAAAATTAGAAATTGATTGAAAATTGAGATTTGAAAATTGAAAATTTATTTTAATAATCCTCCATCCCTCCTTGCGGCATATTTTGAGTTTCTTTCTTTTCTGGAATTTCTGTTACAGCTGCACCAACTGTTAAGTAATTAGCAGCCACCGAAACCGCGTTTACAAAAGCAGTTTTTGTAACTTTTAATGGGTCCATTATTCCGTAATCTTTTAAGTTTTCTATTTTATTAGTTACAGCATTAAAACCAATCCAGTTAGTATTTGGTTTTGATTTTGCTTGAGTAAGTTCGGCAATAATTTCTTCTGGAACTTCCCCACTATTTTCTATAATAGCCTGTATCGGCGAAACCAAGGCTTTCGCCATAATTTTAGCGGCAGCCATTGCTACCGGCGAATCTTTTTTAGGCTTTACTTCTTTCTTTAAAACAATATTAAACAAAGCCATACCACCACCAGGCACAATTCCTTCTTCCATAGCAGCTTTTGTGGCAGCCACAGCATCTTCTACGCGTTGTTTTAATTCTTTTTGAGCAGATTCGGTTGGCGCGCCTACTTTTATAATAGCGACACCGCCCGAAAGCTTGCCCAATCTTTCTTCTAGTTTTTCTTTGTCAAAATCTGAAGTGCTTTTTTCTATTTGAACTTTAATTTGTTTTACTCTTTTTTCTATTTCTATTTTTTTACCAGCACCACCAATAATAGTTGTGCTTTCTTTAGTACAAATAACTTTCTTAGCTTGGCCAAGCATTGTTATTTCTAAAGTATCTAAACGCAAACCTTTTTCTTCGGTAATAACTTCAGCACTGGTTAAAATAGCCAAATCCTCCAACATATCTTTTCGTCTATCGCCAAAACCTGGAGCTTTAATAGCCAAAGCATTAAACGTGCCTCGAATTTTATTTACAATTAGTGTAGCTAGTGATTCGCCTTCCACGTCTTCGGCAATAATTACCAAATTCTTTTTACCGGCTTTCGCTAATTTTTCTAAAAATGGTAAAAAATCGCCTAACGCAGATATTTTTTTGTCGGTAATAAGTATTAAAGGGTTTTCGTAAACCGCTTCCATTTTTTCGGCATTGGTTACCATATAATGCGAAATATAACCGCGGTCAAATTGCATACCTTCTACCACTTCGTAGGAACTGCCAACAGTGTTAGCATCTTCCACCGAAATTACTCCGTCTTTACCAACTTCGTCTACAACTTCGGCAATTAATTTACCAATATTTGCATCTTTTGCCGAAAGCGTGGCAACTTCTTGAATTTTTTTATTATCGTCGATAAGTTCGCGCTGGCTTTCTAGAGTTTTTATAACAGCATTAGAAGCTTCTTTGAGTTCGTTAGCTAATTGAATAACATTAAAACCACCTTTCTTTATAGATTCTTCGCCAGCCCTAATCATAGCTTGAGCTAAAACTACAGAAGTAGTTGTACCATCGCCAACATTAGTATTGGTTTTGTCGGCGGCTTGTTTCACAAATTCCGCACCTAAGTTTTCGTATTTATCTGCGAGTTCAATTTCTTTAGCCACGGTTACACCATCGAAAGTAACTTGTGGCGCACCATAACTTTTTTCTATAACAACGGCTCGGCCTCGAGGCCCCAAAGTCATTTTTACAGCTTCGGCTAGTTTATCTATCCCCCGTCTCATAGCCGTTCTTGCATTTTCGTTAAATAATATTTGTTTTGCCATATTTACAACCGACACTAATTACGAATAGACCCGAATTTACGAATTTTATTTGTGTCATTCGAGTGCATTCGTGTATTGGTGTCGCTACTCTAGTACTGCCAAGATATCATCTTCCCTCGCTATTAAATAAGTTTTTCCATCAACTTTTATTTCATGTGGACCGTATTTTGTAAACAAAACCACATCGCCTTTTTTAACTGTCATTTTTACAATTTCTCCGTCATCGATTTTTCCTTCACCCACCGCTAAAACTTTTCCTTGTTCTGGGCGTTCTTTATCTACGGTGTCGGGTAAAAATATTCCCGATTTTGTTTTTTCTTCTTTAGACATAGGTTCTATCAAAACCCTGTCGGCTAATGGTTTTATTTTTATCATTTTATTAACTCTCGCCAATATGGCGAATTGACGCGAATATAGCCAATTGAATTCATTCGCTATATTAGTGCTGATTAGTTATATTAGCGAAAACTTATTTTATCACTCTTCTATTATGATTGATAATACTAACAACTACTCTAAGTTGGGTCAAGTTTGTAATGTCTAATCCCTCAACAAACTCGGGATATTTTTACCTTCTCATTTATATAATTATTTTGTAGGTAAAAATAAAAGCCGCTCCGATAGTTAACGGAGCGGCAGCGCAAGAGACTTCCCTCTGCACGGGACCATACCAACCACCTTTCCCTAGAAAGGAGGTTTATATGATACTCGTAAAAGTCTCTTGGCTTTTATAGGCCAAGAAGATCCGGGAGGAAGACGAGGTCGAGAGGCATTCCCTAGCTCGTTTTCAAGAAGACCTTCCTGGCCAAAATTATAAAGAACCGAATCTTCTACTTTTTAAGTAGAAGTTAATTTCGGGTCGAATGCTTTTGCGGCGCGCATAGCATTCGACCTTTCAGCTAAACAAGTATCGGATCACATCCGAACCCACGAGGCGGTGTGGGGAGGAGGAAAATCGGTCAGATATAATCCGACGCGGATCCTGTTTAGCCTACTTTAGCGAGACTATTACTTTGGGAGGGGAGGTCCCTGCCTCGCTAAAAACAAAATTTTAGTGAACCCCTTTATTATACATACATATAAAGGTGTGTCAACCCCGTTAGAGGCAGAGGGTCGCTGTGAGCCCTCGCGGCCTCTAACGGGGTCAAGCCAGCTGAGCTGAGCTCGGTCAACTCTAAATAAAACCGCTCCGACACAAAGTCGGAGCGGATACACTCACACAATTTTTTCCAAAAAATCCACAATCTTCTTTTCCGTATGCCAATCATCCGGCAAAGGAAAGTTCTGTTCCTGTTTGTTTAAAAGATATGTACGGCCACCCTCAGAAAGAGCCGTATTGATAACCTTCTTGAGATCACCACCAAAAGAAACCAATGCTCCACCAAGCGCAGGAACAAACCATGTTTCCTTGCCAGTTTGCGCCCTCATGCGTTCTCTAACGCCTTTGTCGTTGAGCCAAACCTGTGGCACACGCGCATATGCAGAAGCGATGGTAATGTTGGAAGCGCTTCCAGAAAAAAGCACATCCACTGCGCCCGCAAGCTTGGAACCCTTCCAACCAGAATCAAAAAGCCAAACTCCTTTCAAAATTTCTTTACGCTCGGCAAAGGCCTTTTGGAATTTTTCTTCGTCTTCTGGTTTGGTCGCCTTCTCGCCAGGATGCTGGCTAATAGCAAGAAGGATATTGTTACCTCGAATAGCTTCCGCCAAGATAACAAGAATCCTGTTGTTTTCAATTGGATCCTTGCCGAGAATAGTGCCAACGATTTTAACACTTGAATCTAGAACATAAGAGTCCCCGCCATAATTAAAGGATCCAATTTCAGATCTTGCATTACCAGTCTTTGCCGCCATCACACCCTCGTATTCAGCACGCCACTGTGGCGGCGGACCAAGATATACAGAACCGTCATAACCAAAATCATGAATAGAGCTTCGATACAAATCATGCGCAGAGAAAACTAACACGACCCTATTAACGTACTCTCTGAACTTCGGCCTTCGAGCTGCTTCGGGCACATCTTCCAGGATAAAAACCCTAGTGGCCTTGGGCAGGGCTTTCAAAAGATTAATTTCCATCTCGGTTTGAAAAGACGAAAGACCAAGAACCACAGCATCACACATTATCAGAGCAGCCATTCCCTCATCACTAACCGGCATTTGTTTTTGCGGATTAACAGTATGATGCCCTCTCGATTTTGCCTCTTCAGCAACAATTCTTAGAGCGTCTCCTGCCGCATGATCAAACGCATAAAAACCAAGACTAAGATCTTTCATAAAGACCTCCTTCATAAAGGGTTTTTGGAAAACTTGTTAGAAAAGAACCTAAATAATATAGCAATTATTTGACAATAATGTCAATCAAAAGAAATTAGCTATTTTTTAAAAACTTACCAGTATAACTACCTTTAGATTTTTGTATTTCTGCTGGAGTTCCTGTGGCAACAATTTTTCCACCACCATTTCCCCCTTCTGGACCAAGGTCTATAATATGGTGCGCTGTACGAATAACATCTAAATTATGTTCTATAACTAAAACAGTATTCTTTTTTTCTACAAGCAAATGCAAAACTTTTAAAAGTTTATTTATATCTTCAAAATGTAAACCCGTAGTTGGTTCATCTAAAATGTATAAAGTTTTTCCGGTATCACGGCGCGATAATTCTGTGGCTAATTTTATACGCTGGGCTTCACCACCCGAAAGTGTGGTAGCAGGTTGGCCCAATTCCATATAACCCAAACCTACTTCTAATAATGTTCCAATTTTTTGTTTTAGTGGTGGAATATTTTTAAAAAATTCGTAGGCATCTTCTACGGGCATTTTTAAAACTTGTGCAATACTTTTGCCTTTATATTCCACTTCCAAAGCTTCTTTGTTATAGCGTGTGCCGTGGCATTCTTCGCATTCCACATAAACATCGGGTAAAAAATGCATTTCTATTTTTCTTACACCCTGCCCTTCGCAAACTTCGCATCTACCACCTTTTACATTAAAACTAAATCTACCTGGTCCAAACCCGCGTATTTTTGCTTCACGGGTTGCGGCGTATAAATCTCTAATTACCCCAAACATTCCGGTATATGTTGCTGGGTTAGAACGTGGAGTCCTGCCAATAGGGCTTTGATCCACCACTACAACTTTATCTAAATTTTCCCAGCCAGTAATTTCGGTAAATTTCCCTGGAGAATCTTTGGCACCGTAAAATTTCTGTAATAAAAATTTAGCTAAAATATCGTTTACCAAACTAGATTTACCCGAACCCGAAACGCCAGTAACTGCCACAAATTTTGAAAAAGGAATACTAACAGTAATATTTTTTAAATTATTTTCCCCTGCGCCCTTTATTATTAGGGCGTCGGACCTATTGGCCCTATCAGATTTATCAGATGAAAATTTTATTTTCTTCCTCCCAGACAAATATTGTCCTGTAACGCTATCCGATTTTTTAAGTTGCGCCGGCGTTCCTTCAAAAACAATTTTGCCCCCGTGCTTGCCTGCACCAGGGCCGACATCTATTAACCAGTCTGCGCTTTCCATTGTTTGTTCGTCGTGTTCAACCACTACAACTGTATTGCCAATATCGCGCAAATGTTTAAGTGTTTTAATTAATCTATCTTGATCGCGTTGATGTAAACCAATTGAAGGTTCGTCTAATATATATAGAACACCAGTTAAACCCGAACCTATTTGTGTAGCCAAACGGATTCTTTGAGCTTCACCACCAGAAAGCGTTGCCGAAGAACGAGAAAGAGTTAAATAATCTAAACCAACATCTAATAAAAAATCTAAACGGTTTAAAATTTCTTTAACAATAGAACCCGATATTTTTTGTTCAGATTCTGTTAATTTGTTTCCCTTAACTTCGGAAAAAAACTTTTTACATTCACTTATAGATAAATCCGCAACAAAACTAATATTTTTTCCTAAAAATTTAACAGCCAAAACTTCTGGCTTTAAACGAGCACCCTCACACACTGGGCAAACCTTTTCTATCATATAGCGCTCTATTTCGGCTCTGGTAAATTCGGATTCTGTTTCGTGGTAACGGCGCAATAAATTTGGAATTACTCCTTCAAAATCTCCGTCTCTATCTTTATCGCCATACAAAATAATGTCTATAAACTTTTGGGGTAAATCTTTTATTGGTACCGAAACCGAAAAACCATATTTCGAAGAAATTTCCTCTACTATACTCCAATACCAACCTTGATAGCCTACTCTGTGCGAAGCCGAAGCCCAAGGTTTAATTGCGCCTTCCGCCAAGGTTATATTCTTACCCGGAAAAACAAGTTCCGGATCAATTTCTTTGGTTATTCCTAAACCCGTACAATGCGTACAAGCGCCGTGCGGGCTATTAAAAGAAAAACTTCTTGGTTCAACATTGGGAAAATTTATTCCACAGTATGCACAAGACATTGCTTCGGAAAACAATTCATCTTTGCCATCTTTAGAAATAATTAATAAACCATCGCCAAGTTTTAAAGCCTGTTCTATGGATTCCGCAATGCGTGCGCGCAAATCCGGATCGCTTTCTATTTCTACCCTATCTATTACTGCTTCTATAGAATGGCGTTTATATTTTTCTAGATTTAATTTTAAAGCTTCTTCCACTTTTAAAACCTCACCATTAACCCTAACTCTAGCGTAACCAGAATTAGAAAGTTTTATAATAACAGCTTTGTGTTCACCTTTTTGATCGCGAATTATGGGCGCTAAAATTACTAAAGCCGTCCCCTTTTTAAATTTTAAAATTTTGTCTGTAATTTGTGTTGGGCTTTGGCGAGAAACTATTCTGTCGCACTTTGGACAATGCGGTATACCTACACGTGCAAACAATAAACGTAGGTAATCGTAAATTTCGGTAATAGTACCAACGGTAGAACGTGGATTTTTTGAAACACTTTTTTGGTCAATTGATATTGCAGGAGAAAGCCCATCGATACTATCTACATCAGGTTTATCCATAATACCCAAAAACTGCCTAGCATAAGCCGACAAACTTTCTACATAACGTCTTTGACCTTCGGCATACAAAGTATCGAAAGCTAGTGAAGATTTTCCCGAACCAGAAAGACCGGTAATAACTACTAGCTTATTTTTGGGAATGTCTAGGCTAACATTTTTGAGATTATGAACCCTAGCACCACGAATTTTGATGTAGTTTTGTTCCATAGGTAAACGGTTTATTATACATTAAAAAATGACCCAAATCAATGAAAATATGTTAAAAATAGAGTAATGTCTACCATTTCAAGAAAACTAGCCAAATTACCTGCTTTATCGGGGGTTTATTTCTTTAAAGACAAAGCCGGAAAGACAATATACATAGGTAAATCGGGCAACTTGAAAAACCGAGTAAAAAGCTACTTTCAGAAAGGAGTTAAATTTTTTAATCCAGCCAAGGTTAAAATGCTAGCTGAAATTACTGATTTCGAAATTGTAAAAACTGAATCCGAAATTGAGGCTTTAATAAAGGAATCAGAACTCATTAAAAAACATAAACCCAAGTTTAATGTTTTAATGCGCGATAGTAAAAACTATCTGTACATTGGCTTTACCCGCGAAGAATTTTCTAAGATAGTTCCAGTTCATCAACCTAACAGCTATAAGCTAAAAGCTAAAAGCTATTTAGGTCCTTTCACCGACGGCACCGCTGTTAGAAAAACCCTGCATATTTTACGCGACATTTTTCCATATTGCACTTGCAAACAAAAACATGAAAACAAATGCTTAAACGCTCATATGAGTAGGTGTTTAGCTTATTGCTGTCTTAAAAATATTAAAGACGAGCAAGAATTTGCTGAGACTGTTAAACAATACAAAAGAAATATACGGGCTATAAAAACAATTCTTTCTGGCCGAGGCAAAAATCTTTTAATCGATCTTAAAAAAGAAATTAAGTTGACTATTAAAAACCAAAATTTTGAATTAGCTAAAACAATTAAAGATCAAATAATAAATTTAGATTCTGTTTTAAAACATTCAAAAGTACTAACAGAAAAATTTGAATTTTCTTCCCCATCTATATTTAAAGATACTCTGCCAGATTTTACACTGTTAGGTTTTAAAAATAATCCAAAAAGAATAGAAACTTACGATATTTCCAATTTCCAAGGTGCAGAAGCTGTGGGCTCTATGGTTGTTTTCGAATTACAAGAAGACGGAGAATATAAAGCCAATAAAAACGAATATAGAAAATTTAAAATAAAAACCGTTTCTGGTATAAACGATCCCGCTATGATGGCCGAAATTATTAAACGCAGATTAAACAATAATTGGCCACCACCCCAATTAATAATTGTAGATGGTGGACGAACTCAACTAAATGCTGCGCTAGAGATATTACAAAAAACAAATATTAGGGTTGTTTCTTTAGCTAAAAAATTAGAAGAGATATATTTACCAGAAAATAAAGAACCTATACTCGCTCAAAAACTTGGCAGAAGTTTAAAATATCTTTTTCAAGCAATTCGCGACGAAGCTCATAGATTTGCTATTACATACCATAGAAAACTGCACAGAAAAGCAGTTTCTAAATAGTACTTGACAATTTATGCATAAAAGAATTTAATTACAGTAATAGTACCTTAAACTTTACTGATCCTCATGAAAATCGAGGGCTGAGCTACCAACTAGAGGTGTAGGTATTACACCAATAGGACGAAGTAAAATGGACCTCCCCTCCATTCTATTTCGTAGTCAGCCCTCTTAGTAAAAACGGGGAGATTTTAAAAACAGAGGAAGGGAGGTTTTTTAGAGTCAACAAGTAAGACGGATTTTCATCCCACTAAAAGGTGGGTAGGCTAAAACATATTTCCAATTGGGGAGAAATTGGAAATGCAAACGACCAGAGAAGTTCCAGACCTTAGCAACATACCACTACCAGAAGAACACAGTGTTGTCGGCTACTTCCAGAACGGAGCCGGGCATCTGCTGTTATCTTCGAAACGTGGCCTCGTAGGGTGCCTCATAAAAAAAGATGGCACGCTAGGAGCGCCCGTGAAAGTGGCAAACTCCAGAGAGTTTGTGGGTGCAAGGAAGTGCCGCGGCGTTGGCAATTTCTTCCTCTGCCTCACAAGCAATCCGGACAAACCAGAAACAGGTCTGGATCTGGTGTACCAGACAGATGAAGAATTCAGCAAGAGTCACTTCTCTCTTCTCTGTACTGGATCATCGAAAGTGAAGGTTGTGAGTGCCTAAGCAGCCTCGCGACCGAACTCGCCGGCAGCTAAAACAAAGCTGCCGGTTTTTTATTTATAATAAATTGACTTATCCCCCCTAAGTTGCTAACATTTATTTGTACTAAAAAAGCCTCTTTTTACTTAACAAATACTCTATGTATGACCCCAAAAGGGTGAGGTTTTTATTGCAAAAATGATAATAAATATAATACAAATTGTTTTAGCGGTATTACTGATTGTCACTGTCTTATTACAACGCCAAGGCTCTGGCTTATCTGGTGCTTTTGGAGGCGAAGGAGAATTTCATCACACCAAAAGAGGTGCAGAAAAATATCTTTTTGTTGCTACAGTAATCTTATCTATACTGTTTTTTGGAACAGCGTTAGCTAATATTGTTTTATAGACTTCTCGCCAATATAGCTAATTTAACTCTAATATAGCTAATTAAAAAATTGTTGAAAGAAAAACTTAACAAAATTTGGGAACGCATAAAATTTTTGCGTTTATTATCGATTAAACACTGGCGCTATCTACTTAGACAACTAAGTAAGCAAGAAATAAACGCCGTTTTATTGTTTTTGGGAATAGCTATCGCCTCTTCTCTGTTTTTAAGTATTTATGATTATTGGTTTTTAAGAATTTCTGCTCCTTCCGAAGGTGGAATATATTCCGAAGGTATAATCGGCGAACCTCGCTATATCAACCCCGCACTCGCTTCGGCTAGCGAAGTTGACCGAGACTTAACTACTTTAGTTTTTTCTGGATTAGTAAAACACAACGAAATTGGAGAAATTATTCCAGATCTAGCCGAAAGCTACCAAATACGAGACAACGGCAAAACTTATGAATTTAAATTAAGAGAAGATTTAAGTTGGCCAGACAAAGAAAAACTAACAACAGACGATGTTGTTTTTACAATAAATCTAATTAAAGATTCTAAATTTCAAAGCCCGCTACGAAACAATTGGCAAGGGGTAAGAATAGAAAAAATAGACGAATTTAGATTCCTAATTAAATTACCGGTGGCTTACGAACCATTCTTGGAAAACGCCACCTTAGGCATTTTACCTAAACATATCTGGGAAAACGTTCAACCTCAAAACTTTTTATTAACTCAACTTAATTTAAAACCAGTTGGCTTAGGCCAATATCAAGTTACTAAAATAACGAAAAATGCTTCGGGTGATATTAAGTCTATGGAGTTTTCTCCTAATCCGCGCTATTATGAAAAAGCAAATATCTCTCTTCTAAAAATCCGTTTTTACGAAAACCAAGAAGATCTTGTTAGTGCTTTTAAGCGCCGTGAAATTGATGGCTTTTCTTTAAGTTCAGTTTTAGATAAAACAGAGCTTAAAAAATCTAGGGACCTAGTTTTTTACGACATAAAGCTTCCAAGATACTACGGAGTATTCTTTAACCAAACCAGATCCGATGTTTTAGCAGAAATAAATGTAAGAGAAGCTTTATCTTATGCCACAGATAAAGAATTCATAGTACGAGATATTTTAAAATCCGAAGCCCAAATTCAAAACGGTCCAATTCCTTTTAATCTTTTAAGCATAGACGAACCAAGTATAAAATATAGTTTCGATATTGAAGCGGCAAAAAGTATATTAGATAAATCGGGTTGGAAAATTGGTGATGACGGTATAAGAGAAAAGAAGTTAAAAAACGGCAAAATAACTAAACTAGAATTTGCCTTAACCACAACCGATTGGCCAGAACATACACAAGTTGCTAGCGCATTAAAACAGAACTGGGAAAAAATAGGTGCAAAAGTAGACTTAGATGTTGTTCCAGTTAATGGTATACAAACCCAAAATATACGCCCACGCCAATACCAAGCGTTACTTTTTGGAGAAGTATTAAGTTTGAATCCAGACCCATTCTCTTTCTGGCATTCTACCCAAAGAAGAGATCCTGGTTTGAATTTAGCTTTATATAGCAATAAAAAAGTTGATGGTCTTTTGGAATCAGCTCGCCAAGAAAATAATCCACTAGAAAAAATAAAAGATTACGAATCTTTTCAAAAAATAATAATGCAAGACATTCCAGCAATATTTCTTTATAGCCCAAACTATATTTATGCTGTATCTGGAAAAATCAAAGGCATTAATGCAGAAGCAATTAATACCCCATCTCAGAGGTTTGAAAATATAAACAACTGGCATACCTCCACCAAAAGAATCAAAAAATAAAAACAAAAATCGATAAAGATTTAAAAATATGAATCAACCACCATACAGACAAAATAGCGCCAATAGGCAAAACAACAGACAACAAGGCAACAGGCACAGTGGCCGGCCATCAAATTCGGGCAAACTATTTTTTAGATCATCGTCTAACCAAGACAACGAGACTTCGCGGGGTCCAAGAACCCCAAGGGCAAACTTTATGCCAAGAAATAACGAAGAAACCCCAGAACAACAAGAAAAAGTTCCGCAAAAAAATTGTTTACGGATTATTCCTTTGGGAGGCTTGGGTGAAGTTGGCCGAAATATGACAGTAATAGAATGGCGTGACTACGAAAAAGATGATCGCGATATTTTATTAATTGATGCTGGTGTAAGATTTCCCGAAGAAGATATGCCAGGGATAGATCTTTTAATTCCTAATATAAAATATTTAGAAGATAAAGTAGACAAAATAAGTGGTTTAGTTTTTACACACGGACATTTCGACCATATTGGCGCTTTGCCTTATATGTTAGAGAAGCTCGAAAACCCAATGATCTATGCCGCTCCTTTAACTAAAGGCTTAATTTTAAAACGCCACGAAGAATTTAAACAGCTTCCGAAGCTAATGATAGACGAAATAAGAAGTGGTGATAAAAGAAAGATTGGTGTTTTTGAAGTTGAATTTATTCATATCAACCACAGTATTCCCGACGATATGGCTTTGCTTATTAAAACCCCTGTAGGCAACATAATGTGCACCTCGGATTTTAAATTCGACCATAATCCTGTTATAGACAAGCCTGCCGAAATCAACCGCTTAAAACAAATTGGTGATGACGGCTTGCTTTTAGTTATGAGCGATAGCACCGGCGCCGAAGAACCAGGACACTCTATTTCTGAATCCGACATTCAAGCTAACCTAGAAAAACTTATACAAGACGCTCCAGGGCGAGTTATTGTAGGTATGTTTGCTTCGGCTATTAATCGTGTTCAACAAATTATTGCTATTTCAGAAAAATTTAATCGTAAAGTTGTAGTAGAAGGTTTTAGTATGAAAGCTGCAGTAGAAGTTTCTAAGGTTTTAGGTTACATCAAAACTAAAAAAGGGACTTTAATTTCTGCTTCCGAAAGTAATAAATACCCAGATAGTAAAATTACTGTTTTAGGTACTGGTGGCCAAGGCGAAGAAAACGCAGTTTTGATGCGTCTAGCTACTCACCGCCACAAACAATTAGAACTTAAAAAAGGAGACACTATTATATTCTCTTCTTCTATTATTCCGGGTAACGAACGAACTATTCAACAATTAAAAGATAATTTGCTTAGACATGGCGTAAAAGTTTATAACTACCGAATGTTAGACATTCACGCTGGCGGACACGGCCAACAAGACGATTTAATGTATATGTTAGAACTTGTTCGCCCAAAATTCTTAATGCCAGTTCACGGCCAACTTTCAATGTTATTTGCCATGAAAGATCTTGGCTTAAGGTTTGGAATGAAAGAAGAAAATATTGCGGTTGTTGAAAACGGTAATGTGGTTAGAGTAACTGCCGATCAACTTTCTGTAGATAAAAAACCGGTACCAGCCGAAATGGTTATGGTAGATGGCTTGGGCGTGGGTGATGTAGGTTCGGTAGTGCTTCGCGACCGCCAAATGTTAGCCGAAGATGGAATGTTTATGGTGGTAGCAGTTGTAGATTCTAAAACCGGCCGAGTGCGTGGTAGCCCAGATATTATTTCCCGTGGATTCATTTATTTGCGCGACAACAAGCAAATGTTGTTAGACGCTAGAATGATTATTAGAAAAGTTATAGAAGGCGCTACTGGCGGAGAACATCCATTTAACGATGCGCTGGTTAAAGATGAAATTAGAGAACGCTTAGGCCAATTCTTATTCCAAAAGACTCACAGGCGGCCAATGATTCTGCCAGTGTTGATTCAGGTGTAGGTTCTTGATAAACTAACCTCAGTTCTTACCTAAAGGAGGTTTGTATGACCAACCTACCAAAAACATGGGGGGTTTCGTATCAACATGGAAATCCCGACGTTCCACACAGCTGGGATTATGAATGTTTGGAATGTAAGTGGAGTTATTTTAGTGCGGAATCTTTTGACCAAATAGTAGGATTTCATTTGCTGTCCGAACCAGAATATGGAATTACAACAAGTTATAAAAAAATAGGTATATTTATAATTGAATGCCCCAAATGTTTTTCGAAGTTTTGGATACATGCAACAGAAGATATTATGGAATATGCGATACACGGTTGCCAAAAATGGCCGAAAGAAAACCCTGAATAATATTTTTATCTTTAAAATATTCCGCGAGACCATCAACAATATTTAGCATGAGCATACGATCGTATGCTCATGCTATTTTTTATGATTTTAGAATATTTTCTATCTCCTCTTTCAGCTTATTTATCTCTTCCCTATTCTTTCCTTCTAAATTCAAACGCCAAACACTTTCTGTATTAGACCTTCGTAGGTTAAAACGCCACATAGAATTTTCCACACTTAAGCCATCAATTTCGCTTATGTTTTCGTTTTTATATTTATCTTTTATAGTGCCAATAATTTTATCTATTCTGCCTTCGAAAGGAATATTTATTTCGGGAATAATTATATAGTTTTTGTAAGGTTCTAAAAGTTTAGATAGTGGCTTTTTCTTTTTATTTAAAACAAAAACCATAGCCACCACAGCCGCTATGGCATTGTCACCGTAATATAAATCTTTAAAAAAATAATGCCCCGATTTCTCCGCGCCCATTTCTGCTTTAATTTTTTTCATTGTGGCCTGCATTTTGGTTCGGCCCACCGGCACCACACCTAACTGCATACCCTTTTTCTTGGCAGTTTCATCTACAACACGAGCTATAGCAATATTTTTTACAATTGCCTTAGTTTTTTTATAAGGCAAATAATTTTCTATAAAAAGAGAGAAAACATAACTTGGATCTACAACTTCGCCTAGTTCGTCTAAAAACAAAACCCTGTCACCATCGCCGTCTATAACCACTCCAAAACCAAACTTGCTCTGCCTAAGCAATATTTTTATGCCCTTTTGGCTTTCTGGTAAAAGTGGGTTTGGGCTATGTGCGGGAAACTTTCCGTTTGGAGCTTCGTTTAATGTAGCAAAATCTATTTTTAATTTTTCTAAGGCCAAAACAAATTCCTGCCCAGCCGAACCACTAGAAAGATCTATAGCTACTTTAATTTTAGATTTAACCGAAGGCATTTTATTAATTATAAAATCCACATACTCACCTATGGGCGAATGTTTTTTAGAATCAATTTTATGCTCTACCCTAGCCTCGCTTGTGTTTATATTTTTAAACTTAGTTTCTAATTTGCCTAACCCATTTTGCTTATCTACAATTCCATTTTTTGCCGAAAAAAGTTTAAGCCCATTATCATCTTTAGGATTATGCGAAGCCGTTATCATTAAAGTATCTACTTTATATTTTTGCGAATACCACAAACAAAAGGGTGTGCTTACGCAACCCAGATCTATAATCTTTACTTTTTTATTTTGTAACGCCGAAGCTAAATATAAAAACAAGGTTTCGCCGGATAATCTAGAATCTCGCCCTATAGCAATCTTTTTAGGTTTAAAAGCTTCGTAATATGCTTTGCCTAGGTTATAAAAAATAGTTTCGTTTACTTCACCTGGGTAGTGACCTCGAATATCGTATTCGTGAAATATGCTAGAAGACATAATTATTATATGATAACATAAAGCCCTGACTTAAAACTCTAAGTTCTAAGCTCTAAATCCTAAAAGATTCTATGAAAATTGGAATTGTTGGGTTACCAAATGTTGGTAAATCCACCTTATTTAAAACCATAACAGAAAAAGAGGTTGTTATTGCTAACTATCCTTTCGCTACTATCGATCCAAATATTGGTGTGGTGGCGGTACCCGACGAACGCTTACAAAAACTAAGCGAATTTTCTAGTTCTAAAAAAACAATCCCTGCCATAATAGAATTTGCCGATATTGCTGGTTTGGTAAAAGGTGCTTCGCAGGGCTTAGGTTTAGGTAACGAATTTTTAAATAATATTCGCGATGTAGATGCAATTTTACACTTAGTTAGAGTTTTTAAAAACGATAATATTATTCACGTAGAAAAAGATACCGACCCTACTCGCGACTTTGAAATTATAAACCTAGAACTAATTTTAAAAGATTTAGACATAACCTCTAAAGCATTGACCCGAGCCGAAAGCGAAGCTAAAACCGGCGATAAAATTAAAGTTAAACGCAAAGAGTCTTTTCAGAAGATTAAAGATTTATTAGAAGGAAATAAACTTCTTTATGGACATCTTGATGCAGACGAAACCAAAATGGCTTATGAAGTTGGTTTATTAACCTATAAACCAATGCTAGTGGTTTTTAATATTTCCGAAGAAGAACTTTCAATAAATTGGGAACCAGATCCAAAACTTAAAAACCTTCTTGGGAATATTCCTTACTTAGCTATAGCTATAGCTGTAGAAGAAATGGCTACAGGAGCCAACGAAAACGAAAAGAAAGAAATACTAGAAATGGCAGGTATTAAAGAAACTGGTTTAAAAAAGCTTATCCGCAAAAGCTACGAAACTTTGGGATTAATGACATACTTTACAACTGGTGAAGACGAAACCCGAGCATGGACAATACCTATCAATTCTAAAGCCCCTCGTGCCGGCAAAGCCATACATTCCGACTTTGAAGACCGATTTATTAGAGCTGAAGTGATTCACTGGGATAAGCTGTTAGAGGCTGGCTCTTGGGCCAAAGCCCGCGATTTAGGCCTATTACGTATAGAAGGCAAGGAATATGTGGTTAAAGATGGGGATGTTATTGAGTTTAGGGTATAAATTGACTTAAAAAGCCCTTTTTGTTAATATATTCGAACAATTAATATAAAAATATGGCGCATACAAAGGCAACTGGGTCTACTACATTAGGACGAGACTCAATATCAAAAAGATTAGGTATCAAACTACACGACGGCCAAATAGCCAAAGCCGGTAATCTTATAGTTAAACAAAGAGGTAGCAAGGTTTGGGCTGGTAAGAATGTTAAAAAAGGTGGCGACGACACTCTATACGCTGGTAAAGATGGTATTATAAAATTCAGCACAAAATTAAAAATAGATTTTACAGGACACAAAAAACTAGTAAAAGTGGTAAGTGTAATATAAATAAGAAAAGTAACCTAGTAAACTAAAAACCCCCCGATATTAGATCGGGGGGTTTTGTAATTACGTAATTTCTAAATTACTTGTTTACTCTTATTCTTCGGATACCACTATCACTTTAACCTCGGCTTCCAAGCCATGAGGTAAAGAAATAGTAACCATACTGTCCCCTAGTTTCTTTATAGGATTTTTAATTTTAATTTGGCTTTTAGCTATTTTAAAGCCTATACCGCTTAAAGTATCTGCTATTTTTTGGCTGGACAAAGCAGCATAACCAATCCCTTCTTTAGAAACTTTCATTGGGATTTCTATTTCTAAGCCCTCCAATTTTTGAGCCATATTTTCCACATCTAACAATTCTTTTTCAGCCTGTCTTTTTTTAGCTTCACTTTGAGCATCTAGATCACTAGAAACTGCCGAGGTTAAAACCATAGCTAAACCTCTTGGAAACAAAAAGTTTTTGGCGTAACCAGGTGAAACTGTTTTTACATCGGATTTTTTGCCTAGCTTTGGAACATCTTTTAGTAAAACTACTTTCATAAGTTTTCACTAATATAGCTAATTAGCGCTAATATGGCGAATGAATTCTATTAGTTATATTCGCGTCAATTCGTATATTAGCGAGAGTTATCTTATTTTAGAATAATTTCTAATGCTTTATCAAGTTGTGGATCTCTTAAGTTCTCTATATCTTCTTTTGTAAATTCCACCTTAACATCGGCCTCTAAACCTTCGTGCATAATAGATTTCCCAGAAGGTGTTAACCATTTAGCAATAGTAACTTTTAAACTAGTCCCTTCGCGCATATTTTCTAACTGTTGAACCGAACCCTTACCAAAACTTTTTGCACCTATTAGTTTTATTTTTTTGTTATCACGTAAAGAGCCTGCCAAAATTTCGGAAGCAGAGGCCGAGCCTTCGTTCATTAAAACAACCATTGGCATGTTTTTTAAAACACCATTCCCATTGGTCAAATACTTTTTAGTTTGCGAACCATCACCAAAATCTTCTATGGCTACCACGCTTTCTGCGTCCATAAACCAACCTGCAATATCTTGGGACACTTCCAAATAACCCCCTGGGTTATTCCTTATATCTAAAACAATTCTATCGGCAGGGCTTCGCAAAACATCTAGCACGGCCTTTCTAAATTCAGAAGGTGCTGTCTCACCAAAATTAAATAACTGAATATATGCCACTTTATCGTTTTTTAACTGCCATTTAACTGTAGGAATTTTAATATCGTCCCTTACTATACTTATTTCTTTAACAGCTTCGTCTCCTGGCCTACTTATGGTTAATTTAACCGCAGAACCCTTAGGGCCACGTATCAAGCCTACCGCTTCGCTTATGCCCATATCGGAAGTAACCGTATCGTTAATTTTTAAAATTCTATCCCCTGCTCTTAAACCAGCTTTTTGTGCAGGAGAATCTTCCAACGGAGAAATTACTGTTAGTATTTCTTTTCTTATACCAATCTCGGCCCCAATTCCACCAAAAGAACCCGAAACATCGTCTTTAAATTGTTTAGCTTCTACTGGTTCAAAAAAAGTTGTATACGGATCTTTTAGAGATTTAACCATTCCGTCTATAGCACCATAAACCATCTTCTTTTTATCTAAATTAGCTCTATCCACATATTTATCTTGTATAACCTTCCAAGCATCCCAAAACAAACTAAAGTCTACATCGTCTGGTTGGTTTAAGGCTTTATTACCTATACCTTCTATAGAATAGATCGAAGGCACTTGGCTTTTGCCATAATAAAAACCACCATAGAAAGCACTACCCGCAAGCGCTAAAGCAAAAACAAATAAACTAGCAGATTTTCTATTCATTTTATGTTACTTTTTCCTTTTTTTAAGATTAAAAAAATACGTCCAAACTAACCCCAAAATTATAGCTAAAGTGAAATACAATAAATACATATATTTAACTTACTGATTCTAGCATATAAGATTAAAGAGTAAAACTTTGATTTTATTCCCAATTTCTGCTATTATTTTTTAGCATAAATCCGCCCGTAGCTCAGTTGGTAGAGCAGCTCCCTTTTAAGGAGATGGTCGTAGGTTCGACTCCTACCGGGCGGACTTTTAATTATAAATTATCCGCGGTAGGAGTCGAACCTTAACGAAGGGGTCGGGAAACGATTCGGTTTCCCGATGTGGAAATATTAAAACCGCAAGGTTTTAAAGAGTCGTGTAGCGACGATGGGGCGACTCCTACCGGGCGGACTTTTTATTGGAAACTATTCGTATCATTCGCATGCATTCGTAGATTGGCATCGTGTTCAACTTCTCAAAAACAAAAACCCTAACAAAGGCAAACCAGCCCAAATACCTCGGCTTATATCGCCCGAAAATAACTTATCTACTAAGGCTATATTGCTTAACACATCTACATCGGTAACAAAGTTAAGCGCACTCGAAACCAAAAAACCAAGTGTAATAACCGAAAGCAAAGTCATTTTTATTCGGCCAGCGTGATCGTCGGTAGCACCACCATATATGCCCTTAGCAATGGTAGTATAAAGCAAAAAGAAAATAGCTAAAACCGCACCTAAAAATATATAAACATTGTTGCCGTATGCTATACCCCAATCGAACGGGAGCGCTTGGTATAAAGCTGTAACAATATAAACGGCTACTCCAAGTAATATAATTTTACGCCTCTTTAAAAGTATAGAAATTAAAATGGAAGCTACCAAAAAACCCAATATAAAATAGGTATCCATTCGTTGCGCACCCAAAAAGAAGTTATCGAACTGCGAGTTTATATTACGTGCAAAATCTATAAAATTATTTAAAAGAGAACTCATATAGTAATTATACTATAAAAAATAAAAAAGGTGCCCGACTTTTGTCGTAGCACCTTAGCAAAACAAGAGATAATCAACTATTCAGTCTAGCGTGCAATTGCGATTTTCTTTCATGAAGCTCGTTCTTTTGCTGAAACAGAGCATTCTTTCTAGATTTAAGTTTCTCCATTGCTTGATAAAGACCACCAATCGCAGCATCTATATGACCTCCTTGATAACCATCAAATCTCATATGAGCTTTTTTTGATTCTCTTATATGATATCGCTGATCCTCTCGCAAACCTTGCATTTCTTGGTAACCACTCTGAAGTTCATCTTTTATTTGATCAATTTCTCCTTTAATTCTTTCTATTTCGTTGTTAACCGAACCAATCTCATGCCGAATCTGTTGCCTTTCTTGATGACTAAGCATATGGCTAATCTCCTTTTTAATTTAGATTATCTAAAGTACAATCAAAATCTCTATTTTAAGAAAATAACATAATATATACATATTCGTCAAATAAAAATTATTCGCACGCGCACAAAGGGTAACCCTTCGTATCGAAGGGTTACCCTTTGTAAAATCAGATACCTTATCAAAACTAAAGTTCTCCTGCAATTTCTTTGAGTGCTTTTTGTGCTTTGCTAGAAAGTTTCTTTGGTGTGCGTATATAAATTTCTACATACTGGTCGCCGCGGCGGCTGGCTGAATATGGCATACCTTTACCAGCCAATTTAAATATTGCGCCAGATTCTGTGCCAGAAGGAATTTTTAAATCTACTTTACCGTCTATAGTTTTTATTTCAGCACTGCCACCCAAAACCGCCATATCAAACGGCACGCCAAGTTCGCTGTATAAATCGGCCCCGTCGCGTTCAAAAATTTCGTGTTCTTTAATATCTACTTTAATTTCTAAATCACCCGCTTCGCCTCCACGTATTCCTTCCTCACCTTTGCTATGTATGCGTAAAACTCCGCCCGATTCTATGCCGGCCGGAATTGGTATAGAAAGTTTTTCTATTTTTCTTACCCTGCCTTCGCCCGAACAATCTTTACAAGCCTGTTCCGGATACTGCCCCTCGCCATGGCAAGTTGGGCAAACTGCTGTTTGAGAAAAAACTCCAAAAAAAGTTCGTTGTGTTTTTTTAAGTTCACCCACACCTTCGCAAGTTTTACATTTTATCTTTCCGGTACCGGGTTCCGTGCCATCGCCTTTGCAACGCATACAACGAACAAGTTTTCTTAGTTCTAATTCTTTAGCTATACCTTTAAAAGCTTCTTCCAAAGAAATTTCTAGCGTTACACCAATATCGCGTCCACGCTGAGCAACTTTATGCCCACCACGCCTAGAATTGCCGCCGCCAAAAAAATCGGAAAAGATATCACCCAAATCAAATTCAACATTATTAAAATCAAAATTAGAAAAATCAAAACCAGCTGGACCACCTTGTGGACCACCAAAACCTTCTGCGGTGCCAAAACGATCATACTGCGCACGCTTATCGGGGTTACCTAAAACTTGGTAAGCTTCGTTTATTTCTTTAAATTTAGCTTCATCGCCACCAGATTTGTCGGGGTGGAATTTATGCGCCTTTTCCCTATAAGCTTTTTTGATATCGTCTTGAGTTGCAGCTTTATCAACGCCTAATATATTGTAATAATCTTTTTTCATGCCAATTTTATTTGCGAACAAAGTGAGCAATTACTAAAATTGAGCACCCTGAGCATATGCGAAGGATTACTTTAATGTAATGGGTTCGCTACGCTCACCATAAGGTTTTGTTACCGCTCGCTCTGCTCGCGGACAAAGCCCTTACTTATCTTTAAATTCTCCTTCCTGCGGCTTCTCACCTTCGTCTGGCTTTTTTTCTGGAGTAGGCTCTGCTTTACCAGCTTCAGCTTGTTTGTATAAATCCGCACCAAATTTTTGAATAGTCTGGCTTAAAGCCTCTGTTTTAGATTTTATCACATCAACATCAGCCGAGTCTTTTACTTTCTTTAAGTCTTCTAATTTTTCGTCTATTTCTTTTTTAACCTCTGGCGGAATCTTTGCTTGCCCTGAGTTGGTCGAAGGGTCGCCAAGGTCGCGCAAAGTTTTTTCGGTACTATAAATTATTGTTTCTGCATTTATTTTTACTTCCGAAACTTCTTTCTTTTTAGCATCTTCCACTGCATGCATTTCTGCTTCCTTTTTCATTCTTTCTATTTCTTCTTTAGATAAGCCCGAAGAGCCTTCTATACGAATAGACTGTGCTTTGCCAGTAGCTTTGTCTTTGGCAGAAACAGAAAGTATACCGTTAGCATCAATATCGATAGCGACTTCTATTTGAGGTGTGCCACGTGGAGCTGGAGGAATGCCATCTAAAATAAATCTACCCAAGGTTTTATTGTCTGTAGCCATTGGGCGTTCACCTTGTAAAATATGGATCTCTACTTGAGGCTGGCTATCGGCTGCAGTCGAAAACACTTGAGACTTTGAAGTTGGTATGGTTGTATTTTTGCCAATAAGTACGGTCATTACCCCACCCAATGTTTCCAAACCCAAAGATAAAGGCGTAACATCCAACAAAAGAATATCTTTAACATCGCCTTGCAAAATTCCCGCCTGAATTGCAGCGCCTAGTGCCACAACTTCGTCTGGGTTAATATTTTTATGAGCATCTTTGCCAAAAAGTTTTTTTACAGCTTCTTGCATGGCTGGCATTCTGGTTTGCCCACCTACTAAAATAACTTCGTTGATTTCGGAAATTTTAAAACCAGCTTCTTCTACAGTTTTTTTAGTAATCTCTATAGATTTTTCTATTTCGTTTCTAACTAAATCTTCCAACTTGGCGCGAGAAAGATTCATTAAAAAATGTTTTGGACCATTAGCATCCGTAGTTATAAAAGGAATATTTACTTCTGTTTCCAAAGACGAAGAAAGTTCATGCTTAGCTCTTTCGGCGCCCTCTTTTAAACGCTGTAAAGCTAAAGTATCTTTGCTTAAATCTATACCTTGATCCTTTTTAAATTCGTCTATTAAATAATGAATTATCTTTTGGTCAAAATCATCGCCACCTAAGTGAGTGTCGCCTCCCACAGCTTTAACTTCTACTGTGTTTTCGGAAACTTCAAGCACAGACACGTCAAACGTGCCTCCGCCAAAATCGTAAACTACTATTTTTTCTTCTTTCTTTTTATCTAACCCATAAGCCAAGGCGGCAGCGGTAGGTTCGTTTAAAATTCGGCTTACTTTTAAACCAGCAATTTCACCCGCTTCTTTGGTAGCTTTTCTTTGAGCATCGTTAAAATATGCTGGAACAGTAATTACGGCTTCGGTAATTTTTTCGCCTAATCTGTCTTCGGCATCTTGTTTTAATTTTTGCAAAACCATAGCCGCAACTTCTTGAGGTTTATACCAACGATCCTGCATTTTAACTTCTACCGAACCATCGCTTGCGGCACGAACTTCGTAAGGCAATAGTTTTTTATCGCGCTGGACTTCGGTATCGTTAAAATTACGTCCAATCAAACGCTTAACAGAAAAAAGAGTATTTTGGCTGTTTGTTACAGCTTGTCTTTTAGCGAGTACGCCAACAACTCTTTCGCCACCTTTTTGTATAGCAGCAATAGAAGGAGTGGTTCTGTTACCTTCTTTATTTTCTATAATTTTTGGCTCACCCGCTTCCACTACTGCCATAGCGGAATTAGTTGTGCCTAAGTCTATTCCTAATATTTTTGCCATATTTTTTTAAATTTTATTTAATGCGATACTAATCTACGAATTCATGCGAATTATACAAATAAACATGCGAATCTATCATTAGCCGATGTTATTCGTTTCATTCGTACCCATTTGTATATTGGCATCGTGTTTACCTATTTTTACTTTAGCTGGTCTTATAACCAAACCATTTATTATGTAACCTTTTTGTAAAACTTCTATAACTTTATTTTCTTCGCCTTCACCCTCTAGCATTGCTTCGTGATATGTTGGATCAAATTCTTTATCTTGTGCTTCTATTTCTACAATCCCATTCTTCTTAAAAATATCTTCTACTAACTTTTTTACTCCTTGCCAACCTTCTGTTTCTTTAGCCGCTTCTAACGCATCTATTACTGGCAACATCTGTTTTATAAAGCTCATCTTGGCATAATCGGCCACCTCTCTACTTTGCCCTTCCCATTCTTTTTTAGCATTTATTAATTCGGCCTTGGCACGCTTCCAACCATCTAAATATTCATCTCTTTCTTTTTCGGTTGATTCCAATTTTTCTTCTAAATTATTTTCGTCTTTTTCTATATCCATATATTTAATGTTTTTGATTTAAAAGTTCACTAATATATTCAACTAAAGCCATATTATGTTTGTAATCCATTCTTTTTGGGCCAATTATAGAAACAAAACCCTCCTTGCCCTGCGTAGCTTTAGCGAAGCGGGGGTCGCCTTCTGGTAGCTGATATTTTCCGGTAATTAAAGTAAATTCGTTTATTTCTTTTATGGGGTTTTCACTGCCTATAAAAACCTGTAGATCTTCGTTTAAAAATTTATCCCATAAAGATTCAAAACATCTATCCATATTATCCATAAATGTCATAAGCTGGTTCATATTTTCAAAACTTTTAAATTCTGGTTCATCAAACAGATTAGAAAAACCAAAACTATAAGTACTTCCACCTTCTACTGTTCCTGCCACCGAAAGTTCTTTTGAAAGTTCCGAAGTTAAGCGTGAAATTTCTTTTAACAAAGATTGTTCGTCTGGCCAATTCTTTTTTAACGATTCTTTAACTTTTTGAGTTTCTTTTTGAGTTAAACCTGTTACCAAAGTATTTGGCGTAGACTTTCCAACCATATTTTCTTGTATATATAATCTATATGCTTTGTCTGTTGGAATGCGTCCGGCCGAAGTATGCGGACTAGATAAATAACCTTCTTTTTCTAATTGATTCATTTCTTTACGAATCATAGGCGCACCTATATCAAAACCGCTCTTTTGAGAAAGAGATTTAGAACTAACAGGTTCGGCCATTTTAGTATGCTCTTCTATAACGGCCCAGAGAATATCTTTTTGGCGTTGAGAAATCATTGTTATTTAAACCAGTTTAGCGGATTATCACTCCACAGTCAAGAGTGATAACAAAGCTTAGCTTTGCTCTGGCCGAGGCTAGCCAGCTCAGCTGGCCCTAAACTTAGTGACAATCTGATTGACTTATGTCTATATATATGATATTATCTATATATCCTAATTAGTACCTAATAAAAATATAACAAAAGGTGGTTTATATGGAGGAAGCAGCATCGTTTGAAGAGTTCAAAGGAAAGACCTTTGAAGAGGTTTACAAGCTGTACAACTCAATATTTGATCCAGCAAGAAAAGCCTGTGCTCGAATAATGCTTCTGCAGATAGCAGAAGAAGCAAATCACCTAGAAACTGTGATGAAGATTTCGGAAAAGAATTCACCAGTACACGCCTCGGCCAAAGAGAGGTTGGAGCTGTTAGAGCTCCTAGAATCCAAGAAGAAGAAGTAACGTCCTTCCCCCGACCAAACGGTCGGGGAATTTTATTTAAATTGACTAACTAAACAACAAACTGATAGCTTTATATAAAGTTCTTTCAAAGGAGGGAGTAATGAAAGAAAGAAA
>CALRHC010000007.1 GCA_943359335.1 Candidatus Yanofskyibacteriota bacterium | reverse complement strand
TGATGCTCATGCTCCTGCTTGTGATGGTGTTATATGTAATCCCTTGGGGCAAGATGCAACCATAACTACTTTAATAGACAAAATAATTAACTTCTTCTTGTTTTTAGCAGGCCCTATAGCGGTTATTATGGTTGTTTATGCTGGGTTTTTATTTATAACTGGCGGAGATAAGCCCGATAATATTAAACAAGCTAAGCAGACGCTTATGTGGGTTGTTATAGGTTTGATTGTGCTTATACTTTCGAAGTCTGTAGTTGGCTTTGTTAATAGTGTGTTAAATTAATATCCACAGGCTGTTTGTTATATGGTGCTACCGTATGATAAAATAACATAAAGTCGATATTTTTTATTTTTAATAAAAAATTCCTTTTAATTATCTTTTAATATTTAAAAAATGTTGAAAATTAAAAACTTATATAAGTTGATCTCTGTCGGTTTAGTGTCCTTGTCGCTATTTGTGCTTGGTTTTTCTTTTGCTCTCGCCCAAGATATACCAGTAGTGGATCAAGATGCAAGTCTTACAATAACTTCTATAGAAGCTAAAGTAGTCACTGTTGTTAATTACGTTATTAGCCTCATAGCCATAGTAGCTGTGGCTATGATTATCTATGCTGGTTATTTGTATATTTCTTCTGGTGGAGACGAAAAGAAACTTGGCCAAGCAAAGAGCTTAATTCTTTATGCTGTAATAGGCTTGGTAGTGGTTGTAGTTTCCTATTCTATAGTTGGTTTCGTAAATAGTTTGGTATAGTTTAGGTTTATAAAAACCTAAAATAAAAACACCCCGACTTCTGTCGAGGGTGTTTTGGTTTTTAACGGGATTTTAGGAGGTATAGTTTTTTTTCAATCACTGTTTATAGGTGTAAATACTACCAAGCCGAGTTGGCTACGAACACGGAATTTTTTTAAAGATGGGTAGTTAAAATCTTGGCTTGAGCTTGCTGTTATATATTCATTTGAACCTTCTGGTAGAAAATGTGCCCAGCCTTTAAAAACTACATTATAATTTCCATACAAAGTAATTAATTCAGAAAAATCCTTGTCGTTATTGGGAACAATTATTACTTCTTCTCTACTGTATTTATTACCTTGGTAGGTGGAGTATGTGGGATTAAAGCTGGTCAGGACAAAACCTACAGGGTTAGGATCAAAAAGAGAAAGTGTAGTGTAAGCCATTGTACCCATAACTATCAAAGTATAAAGCTTTGGCGGAATCCAACTGCCCCACAGGTGTATGCCTATTACTAAAGCAGAAGCGCATATTAGCAGTATAGGCATTGTGCCTGGGTTGTTTTCTACCGGCATTCTTATTACATAAAGAAACGCTAAAAGTGTTACAAAAATAATACTTAGGGCTCCTCTTGTATAACTACTCCCGGCTAGCGCTGGGTTTAGAGTTTCTACTTTTAGCATGCCTATGACAATTCCAAGGGGTGATGCCAAAAACGCAAGCGCAATACCGAGAATTATGCACAAAGTTGCTCCAACATATGCAAATTCCACCATACCAGTGTAAGCCTTTAAAAACATAGAAGCGAACATAAATAAAAACCAAATAGCTATGCCTTTAAACAGTGCTTTAAGATATGTTGGCGCCGAAGATTTTACTTTTTGATAAGTTTTTTCAGCGCCGTATATGGCGATATCAAACATCAGTTCAACCGTTTTACCTAAAGATTCGCTAGTTGTGGCCATATTAAGCCTCCTTTATGGTGAGCTTGTTGAACCAGCAGGTTTTAGTTTTTCTCGGATTTCTTCCAGCTTCTTATTAAAACTTTCTAGTACAGGAGATGCTGATTCTACTTTGGGATAAGCCAATTCCATAATTTGTTTAAACAAAACTAGTTCTTCTTTTATTTTTCCAAATTCTTTTTGCGGGTCTTCGGCGTTTCTTAAGCGTTCCAGAGTTTGTGCTAAAAAAATCTGAAGTAAATCGTGATTACTAGTTTCTCCTTTTGTTCTTGCTAAAGTTGCAGAAAGAAATCCCGAAAGATTACTTAATTTTTCTACGGCCACTGAAGATGCACCAGAAAATTTTTCGGCGTGGGTTTCTACTATTCCACGTAAAGCACCTAAAAGAGATTCAGCTAAGTTTGAATGTGACAATTTTCCTTCGGGAATTTTTTTGGCAATTTCCTGCGCTAGTTTTATAAGTGTGGGGTCAAACAAGCCAGCGATACCAGCTATCCATTTTTTATCCATTAAGCTTATGCCTCCTAATTTTTAAGGAGCACAAAGAACAAATTATTATTTTAATTATAGAATGATTTTAATTATTAGGTAATCCCTCGCTCATAAAATTCGCTCGGGATGTTTTGGTTTTTATTTTTAATAAACGATTTTGTAAACCAAAACAAAACTCCCCCGACATTTTGTCGGGGGAGGGTTAGGGTACAAAACAAAGAACATCATTATCTGTAAACTCTCACTTTTCCGTGTTCGCCTTCGCCGCGAACACGTATCCAGCGAATTTCTCCTTGTCGTTGGAAAATCATTTTGTTGGGATAGGTTATTACGCCATCCCATTTCATATATGTTATAACGCCGGCACTTGTTGTACCGTCGTTTTTGTTCAAAATTCGGTCACCGGTTGAAGCAAGGACTTCGTACCAACCCGGCATTTCGAACTCTAAACTATAACCTTCACCAAACGGAATTTCTTTGCTCCAATGAACCGGATCTAGCGTTACAGGAAATTCTCCTTCTAAGCCTTCTCGTATAGGAGTAGGCTTATCGTAGTGCTTAGCTTGAGGGATCTTCGCTCGTTCTTTTTGCTGAATCCCTTTGTAAGCACTAACCATTCGGTTTTGGGCATCTAAATCGGCCTTAAGGCCACCGTGGTAGTAGTAGGTGTAAAAATTACTAGCCCACCAAAGTATAAGCCCAGCGATTACTGCAAAAGCGAATATTCCCCACCATAACTTCTTGTTACTGCTAAAAAAAGCAATTCCAAGAAGTATTAGATAAAAAAAGATTGCACCAAACATTATTACCGCGCCACTCGGCATATTGCCAAAACTGGGCATTGGCACGCTTGGCATGTTGGGTGAACCAACGGTGCCTTGGGCGTAAACAATGTTATCTAACACAAAAACTCCCAATATTATTCCTATTACCGAAAAGGTTGTTTTTGTGATTTTTGTTTTATCTTTGTTAACTACGGCAGATACCACGAGAGCCATGATTCCTATTATAGATAACGCCCATAATAAGGTGCGACCTCGTGTTTTTTGTATGTCCTGTATTAAACCAGAAAAACTAGAATCCTCACCCGATGTTTTTGTCTGGACTTCTTTTTTGAAGTCTCTTAACTCATCCAGTTCGGAAACGAGATTGCGTATTCCTTTTTTGAAGGTTTCGTCGTCGCTAGTTTGAGCAAGTTTAATTGCTCTCTTAGCTATGTCGACGCTTTCTATAGAATCACGTTTATCAACTGCCCCCGCTATTCCAAACATTGCATAGTATCCGGAAGGCTGAACTTTCTGAGCTAACTGTAGATCCGTAACACGTTCCCGCATCTTTAATGCCCGTCCTGTTAAGGGAGTATGCGAAGAAAAAACGTTATACAGACCCCATATACCGATTACCAAAAAGAAAAGCTTGGTAATCTTTCGTATCTGTGTATCTGGTAAATTTTGCAGAATAAAAAATACAACAAGCAATGCTCCGATACCAAGACCTGTTCCCCATGCACCGATCCATCCAAGAAACTTGAATACCACTATTGCGGCCAAACCACAAAGGAACATTTGAATGTTTGTCATCGCATTATTTTCCTTTCGCCAACGGCTAGTTCGGCTATTACTGCTGAAAGCAGTTCACGAGAAAATAAGTACATTTGCTTGAAGATTTGATCCTTTTTACTTACCACTTTTTCTTCTGTTCTTGTACCAGAACCAGTTGTTGGAGGTGTCTTGGGCTCGTCCGGTTTATCTACCCATGCTTGGGTGTTAGACCAAGCTATAGTCCATGCGCGGATAAATTCTTCGCGTAGGGCGATTGGGGTAAATACCAATGCCATCAGAATCGAAACCCAACCAATGGTCCAAAACTTATTTAGGTAATTAGGATCAGGCTTATTCCAACCAATCATTTCGTGGTCAGTTTTAACTTCGCCATTCATGTATAGGTTTAGAGCTTTTTGACCCTCATCTGAAAATTCACTAAACTGTGTTACTGGCGGCGTAAGATAAAAATAATCTGTTGCCGCTATGCCCGTTAACCACAGAATCGCAAATATCCAGAGTATACCCAGATAAACATTATTTTTTCGATGCTCTTTATTTTTTGGACCGTACAGAACCAGACTTTTTTGTACTCCAGGCGCTTGAAAAGAAACAATGCTTTTTCGGCCTGTTACCTTTACTCTGTGCCTTGCAAACCCACTTTTATCGGTAGTTACGCTTTCTATGTTTCCTGCATGGGACACTTCTATTGCTACATCTGTAGCAGGAGATGAATCTTGCATCCATGCAGCAATAGATATTGCCCAGTTGCCATCACCACTATCTGTTGCTACAAGACCGATTTTGTCGAGAGCTTTTTTCACAGTAGGCGGTTTAATGGCAGTTGCAACATCTATAAACTTTCTTACGGGATTTGATCCCGGCGTATACGCTTCAATCAGAACCCTGCTTGTGGCAGGGTCAAGTGGAATTTCGAAATCGTCGTTTGCAGACCCATCTTCACCACTTTGCAGTGGCGAGTTTTGTGTTTGCACTCCTCCGACTTTGAAATTAATGTCCACTCCAGACCAAGGGTTGTTTCCCTTTTTCGCAGTTGCTGCGATCCTTCCTTTTAAAGTGGAACCAGAACGCCCGACTTGTTCAAGTCGAACATCTGTTACCACCAAAGGCTGTTGCGGTTGTTGCCGCGGTTGCTGTGGTCTTGGCTGACTGGCCATTTACGCCTCCTTTGAGGTTGTTTGTTATTATTTTTTTAAATAACTTGCTGTTTCTGTAACGCTGATATAATATATCAAAACGATGTAAAAGTCAAGTGCGAACAATTGCTTATTCTGATAATATAAATGCACGTAAGGGCGAGTGGGCATAAGGCGAATAATTGTAGCTTTAGGCGGGCAATAAAAAATTGCCCTGGTCAACACGAGCCCTCGGTTTTTTGACCGAGGCTGTAGCCGAGAAAATTTAATTTGGGCGAGTGGTGAAATGGCAGACACGCTAGCCTTAGGAGCTAGTGCCGCAAGGCGTGAGAGTTCAAATCTCTCCTCGCCCACAAATGTTTAGACATAGCTAAAAGTTTGTGTTATTTCGTAATAGTGTTATGGTATGGAGAAGCAACGTCGAATGTTTCAAATTAGAAATTTAAAATAATCATACAATGACAGGTACAATCAAAAGCGTTCTCAAAGAAAAGGGATATGGATTCATTTCTTGCGAAGGACAAGAAAAAGATACCTTTTTTCATTTTTCAGAACTTGTTGGTGTTACACCAGACGAGTTAAACACTGGAGATACAGTTTCTTTCGAAATTGTTGAAAAAGAAGGAAGAACATCTGCTACGAAAGTAACACGTGAATAGTTTTGTAACTAAAACAAAAACCCCCAACCTTGTGTCGGGGGTTTTTGTTTTATAGAGAAAAATCTTCTATAACCTCAATTTGCAATTTCTTTCGGCCGAAAGTTTTGGCCTCTTGTTTGGTAGGGAACCAAATGTCTACTTTCTCGGCGTGGCGTCTTGCCATACGATCTTCAACTACGAATACTTTATTTCCAAAGATTTCGGGTATTCTTATTTTCGTACCCATTGGTAAAAAGTTTGCAGCAACTATACCGTCGCGTACTCTTTTACCAGAAGCTGTTATAAACGGAGTGCTATCTGTTTCATCTACACTAGAAGAATAAGCGGTTACAAAAGTTTCGTACACCTTAACTACACCTATTAAAGGTTGGCCAGAGGTAATAAAAGCTAAACCACTTATTGTGGCTAAGTCATCGTTTTTAGCTTTTGTTTCGTCGGCTAAGGCTGTTGGAGCAATTTTGGTTCTAAGCCAAGAACTAATACTATCGGTATTTATGTCTATTAAAGCAGCGCTTGTATGAGCTGGTATAGTAGACGTTATTAGTATGGCTAAAATTAGCCTCATAATAAACACTTTTTGTATTGTTTTTTTCATAGTTTAGGGGCAAGCCCCTGCGCCAGATGTATGTTATCCTTCGCTTAAAAGCTAGGGATTTCTGCCTAATTGCTAGCTATGAGCTTGTAATTAAGCAAACAAAAAACCGCGTCAGAAACGCGATATGGTTCAATACTAGCATATTATTATCAACTTGTCAATACCAACCTTAATATGCTATATTTACGCTAGGAAGGTAGCAGGATACACTTTTAAAAGCAAATATATAGCTCTCGTGGTGAAATGGATATCATAACTGGCTTCGAACCAGTTGTTGGGGGTTCGAGTCCCTCCGAGAGCACCAAGAAGAATATAAAAACATGAAAAAAAGAATATTAACTGGCGATAGACCTACCGGTAAGCTCCATTTGGGGCATTATGTAGGCACATTAAAGAATCGTATAGCATTACAAAATGAATACGATACTTTTATTATTCTTGCAGATTTACATACACTTACTACTAAACCGGAAAAAGAAAATATACAAAAACTAAACGAAAATATTCGCGAGCTTATGTTGGATTATTTGGCTTGCGGCCTAGACCCTAAAAAAGTTGTTTTTTATAGGCAGTCACAAATTTTGGAGGTAGCTTATCTTTATCTTTTGTTTGCAATGCTGGTTAACAAACCTCGTTTAGAAAGAATACCTACTTTGAAGGAAGTCATGCGTGATCTTAAAATGGAAAATGCTTCATTGGGACTTTTAGCTTATCCTGTTTTACAAGCGGCCGATATTTTAATGGTACGGGCGAATTTGGTTCCGGTTGGCAAAGATCAAGAATCTCACATAGAAGTTACACGTGAAATTGCGAACAAATTTAACAATATGTACGGCGAAGTTTTTCCAGAACCCGAGGCTTTGGTTGGAAACGAAGCTGTAACTTTAATTGGTACAGACGGCAAAGCAAAAATGTCTAAGTCGATTGGGAACTGTATTTATCTTTCTGATTCTAGTGAAGAAGTTAAAAAGAAGGTTATGGGAATGTATACAGATCCTAATCGTGTGCATGGTAACGAACCGGGGCAAGTAGAAGGCAATCCAGTTTTTATTTACCACGATCTTTTTAATACAAACAAAGAAGAAGTCTCTGATTTAAAATCGCGCTATCAAAAAGGCACAATTAAAGATGTAGAAGTTAAAGAAAAATTAGTTGTAGCAATAAATAACTTTTTAGAACCTATTAGAACAAAGCGGGCCGAGTTTGAAAACAATCCAGAACTTATAGATCAAATTTTATTAGAGGGTACGGCCAAAGCTCGCGCCGAAGCCCAAGAAACTTTGAAGTTGGTTAAGGAAGTGATGGGTTTATAAAAAACCCTAAACTCTAAATCCTAAGCCCTAATTTAAAAATTATTCTTTTCTTCTGCGTGCGTGGAAGGCTTTGTGAATTTCTTTTAAACCTGTATCTGTAACGTGGGTATAGATTTGAGTTGTAGTTATGTTGGAGTGCCCTAGCATTGCTTGAACGGAGCGTATATCTGCACCGTTTCTTAATAAATCAGTGGCAAAGCTGTGGCGTAAGGTATGTGGATGAATATCTTTTATAATTCCGGCTTTAGTTGCGTAATGTTTTACAATTCTTTGAACAGTTCTAGGTGTAATTCTTAAATCTTTACTTGTCTTACTTGTACCTTGTTTCTTGTCGCTTGTTCCTCTGGCAAACAGCGCTTCATCTATATCTTGTCTTTTAGAAATATAATTTTCTAACGAACGCCTTGCGGGTTCGGAAAGAAAAACCACACGAATTTTGTCGCCTTTACCACGAACTGCAAATTCTCCGCGTTTTAAATTAACCGATTCTTTATTTAACGAACAAAGTTCGGAAACACGTAGCCCCGTGGAAAATAAAAGTTCTAATAATGCTTTGTCTCGTAAATTTTTAACAGAGTTTCCGTTGGCTGCGTCTAGTAATCTTTCTACTTCTTCATTTTCTAAAAAGTCTATGTGCCTGTCGCCAACTTTTCCAAGTTCTATTTTATCGGCAGTTAAAGTTTTTACATCGCGCTTGGCTAAATATTTTAAAAAGTTACGTAGAGCAATTAAGTGGTAAGCTTGAGTAATTTTTTTTAATGGAGGTGTTATGCGGTTCAAGTGTAATCTGTAATTTCTAACCACATCGTTAGAAATTCCGGTAGGGGAATCGGTTTTAGCGTAATCGAAAAAGCGCCTTAAATAGCGATCGTAATTTTCCACCGTTTTTTTAGAACGGTTTTTTTCTATTTCTAGGTGGTTTAGGTAATCGGTGAATAGAGATTTTATAGTCACAATTTGATTATAACATTATGCGACTCTTTGGCGGGGGAAACCGCGTCCGCGCTTCGCGCCCAAAGGGTCCCAGACGGACTGTTTCTAAACGGGGTTGACCCCTTTTTTGATCTTGTGTACAATAGGGTCATTAGTTAGGGCACTGTTAAGGACCGCTGAGGCGGTCCTTATTTATTAAGGATTTGGCCCAAGAGCGAAGTGATTGGTCGCCAAACCTTATGGTGAGTTTGTCGAACCATTTTCATTATGTTTACCCTTCGACAGCCTCAGGGGCTAAGTTTTAATAATTATTCACTTCGTTCATAAATAAAACTTGCATGATTGATTTAAAACAATTTATTTCGGCTATAGACCAAATTGCCGAAGAAAAGGGCATTTCTAAGGAAAAGGTTATGGAAACCATAGAAATGGCCATGGCTGCCGCCTATAAAAAGGATTATGGCGAAAAAGGTCAGAATATAAGGGTAAAATTAGATCCAAAGACTGGAACTGCTAAGTTTTTTCAGGTTCTTTTGACTGTAGACGAAAGTATGATTTTTTCGGAAGAAGAAATCGCTAAAATGGAGGCAGAACGAGCCGAGAGAGAGGCTAAATTAAAAGGAGAATCGACAGACGATTCAGAAAAAGTAGTTGAGGATAGACGATCCATGCAAGAAGAATTAGAGGAAGAAGAAACAAAGGATAAAAAATTCCGTTTTAACCCAAAACGCCATATTTTAATCGATGAAGCTAAAAAAGTTAAATCTGCTATAGAACTTGGCGGAGAGCTTTTGATTCCATTGGATACCAAAGAAGATTATGGCCGTATCGCTGCTCAAACAGCAAAACAAGTTATTATTCAGCGTATTCGTGAAGCCGAAAGAGAAGTTGTTTACGAAACGTTTAAAGAAAAAGAAGGCGATATTCTTTCTGCTACTGTTCAAAGGGTAGAGCGTGGCACAGTTTATTTGGATATTGGTAAAACAACAGGCGCTTTGTTTCCAGAAGAACAAATTCCACAAGAAAGATATCGCATTGGTCAGCGTTTAAGGGTTTATGTGGTTAGAGTAGAAAAAGATCATCGTGGTCCTGCTATTATACTTTCACGTAAGCATCCAAAAATAATTGCTAAACTTTTTGAATTAGAAGTACCAGAAATTGCAACGGGGGTAGTAGAAATTAAAGCAATTGCACGTGAAGCTGGCTCTAGAAGCAAAGTAGCTGTTTATTCTAGTGACCCTGGAATCGATCCTGTGGGCTCGTGTGTTGGACAAAGAGGTATTAGGGTTAGTGCTGTAATAAGCGAGCTTGGTGGCGAGAACATAGACATTGTAGCTTGGTCTGATGACGAGTCTAAATTAATAGCCAGTGCGCTTTCTCCAGCAAAAGTTTTAAATGTAGATTTAAATGAAGTTCATCATATAGCCACTGTAGATGTAAGCGAGGATCAACTTTCTTTAGCTATTGGCAAAAGAGGACAAAATGTTAGATTGGCTGCTGAACTTACTGGTTGGAAGATAGATGTTAAAGGCACAGCACCTGTTGTTACAGAAAAAGAAAAAACAGAATCCGAAGGAGAAGAAACTTCGGTTGAATCGAGCGAGACTGTTAACGAAGAAAAAGTAGAAATACCGGAAGATGTTGTTAAGGACGAAGAAACTTTAAAGGAAAAAAGCGAATAAAATAAATTTAGATTTGTTATTAATTGTTAGAAATTTAAAAAAATGTCTACATCACAAATATTTATTATAGTGTCGGGTTTGGTAGGAATCATTTACGGCGCTTTACTTATTGTTTCGGTTTTAAAAAAACCAGAAGGCCCAACAGAACAAAAAGATATCTCTCAAGCTATTCGCGAAGGAGCCAACGCTTATTTAAAGCGTCAATATAAAACAATATCTATAATTGCTGTTTTGCTTGCGGTTGGAATATATTTTGCCTTGAGCTTAGCAACAGCAATCGGTTTTTTAATTGGAGGTTTTCTTTCTGCTTTGGCGGGATATATTGGCATGAGTGTTGCGGTGCGATCGAATGTGCGCGTGGCTGAAGCTGCAAAAACTGGTTTAAAACAAGCTTTCTCTTTGGCTTTTAATGGTGGAGCTGTTACAGGATTTTTCGTTTGTGCTTTAGCTTTGCTTTCTGTTGCTGGGTTTTATTTTATTACAAATGATTTAAGCGCTCTTATTGGGCTTGGTTTTGGTGGAAGCTTAATTTCTATTTTTGCTCGTTTGGGCGGAGGTATTTTTACTAAAGGAGCCGATGTGGGTGCCGATTTAGTTGGAAAAATTGAAGCTGGTATTCCAGAAGATGATCCTAGAAACCCAGCAGTTATTGCAGATAATGTTGGAGATAACGTAGGGGATTGTGCTGGTATGGCCGCTGATCTTTTCGAAACTTATGTGGCTACAATGATTGGCACAATGTTGCTTGGTGCTTTTGTGGCTCCTTCTTTTATAATTTTACCTTTGGTTATAGGTGCTACAGCAATTTTAGGTAGTATTGTTGGTTCTTGGTTTGTAAGATTATCTGGCGAAGCAATAATGACTGCTTTGTATAAAGGTTTGTTGGCTTCAGCTGTTGTAACACTAGCAGCTCTTTGGTTTGCTATTCCAAAAGTTGTAAACACAGAAAACAACATTAATTTATTTTGGTCGGCTCTAGTTGGTGTGGTGGTTACCTTTTTAATGGTTTTGGTTACCGATTACTATACTTCTAAAAGCTACAGACCAGTAAAATCTATTGCCCATTCTTCTCAGTCTGGACATGGCACAAACATAATTACTGGACTTGCTGTTTCTCTAGAAAGCACAGCTTTGCCTGTTATTATTATTTCTGCTGGAGTTTTGGCTTCGTTCTACTTGTTTGGAATTTATGGTGTAGCCATTGCGGCTTCTAGTATGCTTTCGATGGCCGCAATAATTGTAGCTATAGATTCTTTTGGTCCTATTACAGATAATGCTGGTGGTATTGCCGAAATGGCAGGGCTCGATGAAGGTGTCAGAAAACATACCGATGCTTTAGATGCTGTGGGCAATACAACAAAAGCTGTAACTAAAGGTTATGCAATTGCTTCAGCGGGTTTGGCTGCTCTAACTTTGTTTGTGGTTTATGTAGCCGAGATAGAAAAGTTCGGTTTAAGGTTTAATTTTAGTTTGATTAACCCAACAGTTCTTATTGGTTTGTTATTAGGCGCAATGTTGCCTTATATATTTGCTTCTTTTTCTATTCGAGCAGTAGGAGAAGCTGCCTCTAAGGTTGTTTTAGAAGTTCGTCGCCAATTTAAAGAAATGCCGGGCATTATGGAGCGAACAGTAAAGCCAGATTATGCTAAGGCGGTAGACATTGTTACTATTGCGGCTCAAAAAGGGATGATAATTCCTGCGTTAATTCCAATAGTTATTCCGTTTCTAGTAGGTTGGTTTTTGGGTTTGGAAGCTTTAGGCGGAGTTATTGTGGGTTCATTGGTTTCTGGTTTGTTTATGGCAATTTCCATGACTTCGGGTGGAGCTGCTTGGGATAACGCTAAAAAATATATTGAAGATGGACATTTTGGTGGCAAAAAATCTTTTGCTCACCAAGCTGCGGTTACAGGTGATACTGTTGGCGATCCTTACAAAGACACTGCGGGCCCAGCTATTAACCCAATGATTAAAATAGTAAATATTGTGGCACTGCTTATTGTTGGTTTACTTATAAAATAATAATCTCGTGAAATTAGAAACAAAAGAATTACCACAGTCGCAATTAGAATTGGCAGTTACTCTTTCTGAGGGCGAATTAGAAAACTATTTTGACGCCGCCGCCAAAGAACTTTCTCGCCACAACCCAATAAAAGGGTTTAGGCCGGGGTTTGCTTCGCGCGATATTGTTATTCGTGAACTAGGTAAAGAAAAAGTAGAACATATTGCATACGACATTGCGGTTCGCGAAAAACTTACAGAAGTTATTAACGAAAAAAAGATAAATTTTGTAGGTGAACCCAAGGTTTCTAAAGTTTTACCTAAAGATGGTGGTGTAGAATTTACCGCTACTCTTTCTGTGGTGCCACAGGTTGATCCGGGGGATTATAAAAAAATTAAGATAGCTTTAGAAGAGGTTAAGGTAGAGGAAAAAGAAATATCAGAAGTTTTAGAAGATATAAGAAAAACTAGAACTCAAAATTTTAATGTTGATCGCGCGGCCGCGAAAGGCGACAGAGTGGAAATTGATTTTTTAGTTAAAAAAGAAGGGCAAGCTGTTGATGGCGGTGAATCTAAACAACACCCCTTGGTTTTAGGTGAGGGACATTTTATAGAAGGTTTTGAAGATAATGTTGTAGGTTTAAAAGAGGGCGAAACTAAGAATTTTTCTTTAATTGCTCCAACTAATTATCACAATAAAGATTTAGCGGGTAAAAAAATAGATTTTGAAGTTAAAGTTAATTTAGTTCAAGAAAGAAAGTTGCCAGAACTTACAGATGAATTTGTAAAAACATTAGGTAAGTTTGCTTCTGTGGAAGACCTTAAAACAAATATTGCCGAAGGTATTAAATTAGAAAAAAAATCTAAGGCCGAAGAAAAGCGCAGAGCTAAAATTGTAGAAGAACTAGTTAAAAATATTAAAGTAGAATTGCCCCAAGAACTTGTAGAGATGGAGTTCGAAAAAATGACAGCGGAACTTGCTGATTCGTTGCGTCAGATGAATTTAACGCTCGAAAATTACTTAAGCCATATTGCTAAGACTCCAGAAGAACTTAAGAAGGATTGGGAACCTCAGGCTGAAAAAAGAGTTAAAGCAGCCCTCGTTTTAAAGGAGATTTCTAAAAGGGAAAACGTAGAAGTTGCTGACGCAGAAATAGAGGAAAAATTGGCGTCTATGATGCGCCAAGCTCCACCTTTAGCACCAAATCAAAACCTTGATTTGACAGCCTTAAGAGGTTATGTTAAAAACATAATACGAAACGAGAAAGTATTTAAAATTTTGGAGAGTAATTAGGTAATTACTTAATTACCAGTTACTTAGTTATATATTTTATGAATCTTATACCAACAGTCATAGAAAAAACTTCATACGGCGAAAGAGCTTACGATATTTATTCACGCTTACTTAAAGAGAGGATAGTGTTTTTGGGCGGATCAATTAACGATGCTGTTGCTAATACTGTAATAGCTCAACTTTTGTTTTTAGAAAGCCAAGATCCTAAAAAAGAAATTAAACTCTACATAAATAGCCCTGGTGGTTCTGTTACGGCAGGCCTGGCTATTTACGATACGATGCAACTTATTAAAAGTGATGTTTCTACTATTTGCGTAGGCATTGCGGCTTCTATGGGTGCGGTTTTGTTGGCGGCTGGTAAAAAAGGTAGAAGATTTTCTTTGCCAAACAGTGAAGTAATGATTCACCAAGTAATGGGTGGCGCGGAAGGACAAGCGGTAGAGATCGAAATTTCAGCTCGTCATATTCTTAAGGTAAAAGAAAGATTGAACAAAATTTTAGCTAAGCATACTGGAAAAAGCTTTAAGGATATAGATAAAGACACAGATAGAGATTTTTTTATGAGCGCTGAAGAAGCCAAATCGTACGGTATTGTAGACGAAATAATTTCGGGTAAAAAATAAAGAGTTCTTTCTAACCTCATAAAAGGGAGACGATAAAATGGATGGCGACGAAGATAATGATGCTTCTAGTAGGAGTATGGAAATTGAATACTGTCTTTTTAGGAATGGTTTGTATTTTACTGAAATGAATACTTGGAATGTTTCTGAGTCTTTAGCTAGGAAGATGACCTATGGCCAAGCAGATTCCTTAAGAAGATCACGTTTTTCGGATGCTGCTATTATGCCTATTGTTATTAATAGATAGGATCCAAAAAGCAAGAACGGCTATAAGCCGTTCTTTTGTTTTTTGAGCGAGTGAAACGAATCGAAGGATTACCAGATAGATTTTATTGCTCGTACAATATTGGAAGTAAACTCTTTCCATCCATATCGTTGGGTGGCGCTATTTGCATTAAATCTAACACTGTAGCTGCTACGTCTTGCAAAATGCCTTTTACACCTGTTCTTTCTTCTCGTAATTCTTTTATTTTTTCTAAAGTTTTTTCTTTTTTAAGCTGATTTATTACCAAATATAGTGGTACAGGGTTTATGGTGTGTTCGGTATTTATTTCTCCGCTTAGTGAGTTTATTTTAAGTTCGGCATTGCCATGATCCGCAGTAATTATTAAAACTCCATTAACTTCTAAAACCGTATCCATTATTTTTTTTATAGCCAAATCTAATGCTTCGATACTTTTTATAGTTGCGGGTAAGTTTCCGGTATGACCAACCATATCTGCGTTGGCAAGATTACCGAGTATAAAATCATATTTACTCGATTTTATTGCGTTTACCAATCCTTCTGCTACTTCGAAAGCTTTCATCTCGGGGACATCGTTAAAATGAGATGCTGCTGCAGATTTAACAAGTTGTCTTTCCTCACCTTCGAAAGCACTTTCTCTGCCACCGTTAAAGAAATAAGTTACGTGAGCATATTTTTCTGTTTCGGCAATTTTAAATTGTTTTTTACCGTTTTCTGAAATTATTTGAGACAAGGTATATTTTAGTTCTAAGGAGGGGAATATAACTTCTGCTGGTAAATCTTTTTCGTAAAGAGTAAGCATGGCGTAAAAATTATTTTTTAATTCTTTCCTTGGAAATTCTTTAAATTCGGGTACTGCTATAGCTTTTACAAGTTCACGTGCTCTATCTTCTCTAAAATTAAAAAATATAACCACATCGCCATCTTTTATTGTTCCTTGAACTTCATCTTTTTCGTTTACCAAAACAATAGGTTCTAAATAGTTGTCGTTTATGTTTTTAGTGTATTGGTTTTTTATCGATTGAACAAAGTCTTTAGTTTTTTCGCCTTGGCCTTCTATTACTAAACGATAGGCTTTTTCAATTCTATCCCAGTGATTATCGCGATCCATGCTATAAAATCTTCCAATACAACTCGCGATTTTACCTTTACCAACCCAAGCCAGCCTTTCCACTAAGTTTTGAATAAGAGTACCAGCTTCTTTGGGTGGACTATCTTGACCATCGGTTGAAAGATGAAGCCATATTTCTTTTACATTTTCGTTTTTAGCCATTTCCACCAATGCATATAAATGGTCTATGTACGAATGAACCGAACCGGAACCAACTAAGCCAACTAAGTGCCACGCAGAATTATTTTCTTTAGCATGCGTAGCTGCTTTTTTTAAAACAGGGTTTTGGAAAAAACTACCGTTTTGAATAGCAAAGGTTATTTTGGTTAAGGGTTGTTGCCAGATTTGGCCTGTACCCATAGCAGTGTGTCCAACTTCGGAGTTTCCTGCTTCACCCCATGGCAAACCAACGGGTACGCCAGAAGCTTGAAGTAAAACGGATGGATAGTTTTTTTCTATAAAATCTAGGTTAGGTTTGTTAGCTTGGGTGACGGCATTACCTTTTCCGTCTTCACCAATGCCATAGCCATCTAAAATTAGTAGAACAACAGGTTTCATTAAGTTAATTATATATCTTTTTGACTTTTTTGCCTTATGAGTGTTAAGTTTAATTTGGTATTAATTTAAGATTTAGAGTTTGTTGGAGGTATACTTTGGGCCAAAAGGCACGAAAAGGCGGCACAAAGCATTAATATTTTACGTTTTAAAATGTTTTTACAGGTTTTAAACCATCCGATAACTTACACACAAAATGTTTCAAGTTGGAATTTTACCCCAGCTACTTTTGGCTGCGGCCGCTGGCTTGGGGATAGGGTACTTTATTCGACAGCAAATAGCTCAAAGACGAGCTGGTAGTTTAGAAGCACGCCTCGTTAAGATGGTCGAAAAGGCCAAATCCGAGGTAAAAGAAAAAGAAGACGAGGCCAAAGAAAAAGCCAGAGAAATTGTAAACGAAGCTAAAGATGAAACGGTTCGTCGCCAAGCGCAACTCACTAAGATAGAAGATCTCTTACTAAAAAGAGAAGAAGGTTTAGAAAAAAAGATACAAGAAACAGAACGGAAAATAGAAGTTCTGGAAGGAGAGCGTGTTCAGGTTTCAAAAAATAAAGAAGTAGTAGAAGAAATAAAGAAAAAAGAAATAGCGGAACTGGAAAGAATTTCTGGTCTTAATCAAGAAAAAGCTAAGGAAGAAATTTTTAAGCAATTAGAAAAAAATTATAGCGAGGATCTTTTAAAGCAGGTTCATCGTTTAGAATCTGAAAATAGAGGGGAGCTTGAAAAAAAGACTCAAGAAATTTTAATTTCTTCGTTACAAAGATATGCTGGTTCTGTTGTTTCCGAAGTAACAACCACATATGTAAATTTACCTTCCGAAGAACTTAAGGGGAAAATAATTGGTAAGGAAGGTAGGAATATTAAAGCCCTTGAAAGATTAACTGGGGTAGAAATTGTAGTAGATGAAACACCGGATTCGGTTATGATTTCTGGTTTTGATCCAATACGTAGGCAGGTTGCTAAAACTGCTTTGGAATCTTTAATTAAAGATGGAAGAATACAACCCGCCAAAATAGAAGAAGCAGTAGCGCAAGCACGAGAAAAAGTTAATGAAAGAGCTAAAGAAGCTGGAGAAGCTGCAATTTTTGATTTAGGTTTAACAGGTCTTGATCCAAGACTGGTTCAACTTTTAGGTAGATTAAAATTTAGAACTTCTTTTGGACAGAATGTTTTGGACCACTCGATTGAATCGGCTCACGTTGCCGGAATGTTGGCTTCCGAACTTGGTGCAAATGTGCGTGTGGCTAAAATGGGAACACTTTTTCATGATGTTGGAAAAGCTATCGACCATGAAGTTCAAGGTTCTCATGTAGATATTGGCCGAAGAATTTTACAAAAGTTTGGTGTAGATGAAAATGTTATAAAGGCTATGCAGGCGCATCACGGTGAATATCCTTATGAAACTCCGGAAAGCATAATTGTTCAGGTAGCAGAATCTATTTCGGCGGCTCGCCCAGGTGCACGTAAAGATTCTGTAGAAATCTACTTAAAACGTTTAGAAGATATTGAAAGAATTACAAATAGTTTTGAAGGCATAGAGAAATCGTATGCTATTCAATCTGGCCGAGAGGTTAGAGTGTTTGTTATGCCAGATAAAATTGATGATTACGGAATGCACAAACTTGCAAAGGATATGGCAGGTAAAATTCAAGATGAGCTTCAGTATCCCGGAGAAATCAAAGTAACTGTTATTAGGGAAAACAGAGCGGTGGAGTATGCTAAGTAGGTTATGTTACAAAAATTACCCCTCGCAGACGATATGGAGTCTTTCTATTTATATATTAAAATCATTCTCCATAATGCTGCTCGGGGTGATTTTTTAATTTTTATTTTTCCACAACGAAAAAGCTAGGTTTATTGCGGAAAAATTTAAGGTCGGGTATCATTGATGTAGTAAAGACGCGACTTTTTGAAAAGGTCGAATAAAAGCGCAGTAATTGCTTATATAAAATAATGACAAAAAATCAATTCGTGGCAGCAGTAGCCACAAAAACAGGTAAAGGAAAATCAGAAACAGCAGAAATGGTAGATGCCATTTTTGATGTTATTACCCAAACAATGATTAAGGGTGATAGCGTAAATATTTCTGGTTTCGGAGTTTTTAGAGTTTCCGACAGAAAAGCTCGTGAAGGTATAAACCCAAGAACTGGTGAGAAGATTCAGATTGCCGCCAAAAAAGCCCCTAAATTTAGAGCCGGCAAGACTTTGAAGGAAGCTGTAAAGTAATTTTTATACAATTTTAAAAACACCCCGATTTGTGTCGGGGTGTTTTTAATTTTAAGAGCGGGTAAGGGGAATCGGTCACAGCTTTTGTTTTCGCCGTCGCTCAAACAAAGTCGCGACCCCGCCTCACTGTGCCGCCAACTTGGTGGCACATCGTTCCGGCTTTCGATTTCCCCAAACCAATTCTATAAACAAAAATAACCCCAACTTACATTGGGATTATTTTCATTTTGAGCGGGTAAGGGGAATCGAACCCCTAGCAACAGCTTGGAAAGCTGTGGTATTACCACTATACGATACCCGCCTACGCTCGCAACGAGCTTCGGCGGGCAAGCCCGCTTAAGTCGGTGAGCTTTTATCTATCTCTTCTTTGTCGGGGCGCCGAGAATCGGTCACAAGTCGGCTTCGCCGCTCGCGACCCCACCTCGCGTCCCTCGTCAAAATCGGGACATGCTCCGGTTTTCGATTCCTAACACACGACAATAAATTGTCGTGTTCCGTCCCTCCTTCACTTCGTTCAGTCGGGGCGCCGAGAATCGAACTCGGCCTACCTGTTCCCAAAACAGGCGTACTACCAATATACGACGCCCCGATAGCATCTACTCTATCAAATAGCTTGAATTTAAGGAAGATACACTTTTATATTGTAAAAACAAACTCAAACACCAAATATGATATAATATTCTTAAAATAGTCTATGATGCTCGATGTAAAAAAATTAAAAAGTTTCTTAATAGATTCCAAATTGGTTTCGGCAAAAAATATGGAGTTAGCCGAGGCCGAAGAACTAGAAACCAAACGTAGGTTAGAGGATGTTTTGATTAGGCGAGGCTTTGTTTCCGAGGAAATGATAGCCAAGGCCAAGGCCTACGTTTTAGGTATTCCTTTTGTTGATCTTACGAATCAAAAAGTTGAATCAGAAGTTTTAAAAATAATTCCAGAACCAATTGCAAAAAATAGCAATATAGTTGCTTTTAGAAAAACCGGTGCAGACCTAGAAGTTGCAATGTTAGATCCTAACGATTTGCAGACTATAGATTTTATAAAGAAAAAAGCTGAACTTAATATTTTACCAAGGCTAACCTCTCGGCAATCATTGGAGGCTGTTATTAGGCAATATCAACGAAGCTTAGAAGATGAATTTAATAATATTATTAAAAGCGAATCATCAGAGGTTCTTAAGGTTGTAGAACTTGCTTCTAAAGATGGGAAAATTAAATCTGATGCAGAATTACAACGCGTAGCCGAAGAATTACCTGTTGTAAAAATTGTAGACACTTTAATTCGCCACGCTGTTTTGGAAGGCGCTTCGGATGTTCATATAGAGCCCGAAGAAAAAGATGTGGTTGTGAGGTATCGTATCGATGGAATTTTAAAAGATGTAATGACACTACCTAAGGCTGTACACGATGGTATTGTGGCGCGTATTAAAGTTTTATCTAGTTTAAAGTTAGACGAACACAGACTCCCTCAAGATGGTCGTTTTAAAATAGAGGGGGAGGGTTTTAAAGTGTCTTTTCGCGTTTCTATTTTGCCAGTTTACGATGGCGAAAAAATAGTAATGCGTCTTTTGCAAGAAGATTCTCAAGGATTTACTTTAGAAGGTTTAGGATACCGCGGTAAGGCTTTAGAAATTTTACATCGCGCAATAAAACGTCCTACTGGTTTAATTTTATCGACTGGCCCCACTGGATCCGGAAAAACAACTTCGCTTTATACTGTTTTAGATATTTTAAATACCCCCGAAGTTAATATTTCTACAATAGAAGATCCTATAGAATATCGCATACCACGCGTTAATCAAACACAGGTTAAACCAGAGATTGGTTTTTCTTTTCCCCAAGGTTTAAGAACCTTAGTTAGGCAGGATCCAGATATTATTATGGTTGGAGAAATCCGTGACGATGAAACAGCGGCTCTTGCCATCAATGCTTCCTTAACCGGGCATTTAGTTATTTCTACTTTGCATACTAATTCTGCTGCAGGGGCAATTCCAAGGTTGATAGATATGAAAGTAGAGCCTTTTCTTATTTCATCAACCTTAACAGCTATTGTAGGGCAGAGGCTGGTTAGATGTTTATCTCCGGATAGCAGAACTAAATATAATCTTACAAAAAAAGAAATAGAGGCCTTAAGCAAAGAAATAGATTTAGATAAAGTTTTAAAAACTTTAAAAAATGAAAAAATTATTGAGCCGAAAGATACATGGGAATCTATAAATTTTTACAGGCCAAAAGAAACAGAAAGTTCCCCGAATGGTTACAAGGGACGAGTTGGTATTTTTGAGGTTTTAGATATTACCCCAAAAATAAAAGAACTTATTGTGGCTTCCGCTACATCGGACGATATTCAAAAAGTAGCAGAGGAGGAAGGTATAACAACTATGCTAGAAGATGGTTTCATTAAGGCTGTGCAGGGTATTACAAGTATAGAAGAAGTTTTGAGAGCATCGAGGGAGTAAGGGCTTTGTCCGCGAGTGAAGCGAGCGGTAACAAAACCTTATGGTGAGCGCAGCGAATCCATTACGTTAAAGTAATCCTTCGCATATGCTCAGGATGCTCAAATTTAATAATTAATCGTTTTACTCTTAGATAAATTTGGCATGGAATACGAATATAGGGCCATTTCTAAAGATGGCAAAAAAACTGAAGGTGTTAAAACTGCCGATAGCCAGATAGCTTTAGCTCGCACATTAAGAGATGAGGGTATGTTTTTAGTTTTTGCAAAAGAAAAAGGGACAACAGAAACATCTTCTGATTCCGCTTCGATTTTTATAAAAGATTTATCTGTCTACTTTAGTTTTTTATTTAAATATGTAAGTTTGCAAGAAAAAGTTATTTTTGCTCGCCATCTAAGCTTGATGATAAGGGCAGGTTTTTCTCTTAATAAAGCATTAGATACTTTGTCTCGCCAAACAAAAAATAAATATTTTTCTCAAACCCTTAAAGATATTAGTAATAAAGTAGCTTCGGGTGAGTCTTTTAGCCAAGCTATTTCTCATCATCCCGATGTTTTTCCGGATCTATTTGTTAGTATGGCGAAAGTAGGCGAGGCCTCTGGTAAATTAGAGAGCACGCTAAGATTGGTTATGATGCATTTACGTCGGGAATATATGCTTAAAAGAAAGATCCGTGGAGCCTTGGTTTACCCAATAATAATAGTAGTAGCCATGTTAGGCGTTGGAGTTGTTATGATGACGTTTGTTTTGCCTCAACTTGCTAATACATTTTCGGAACTTAATGTGCCTTTGCCTATAAGTACTCAAATAATATTTAGCATAGCCAATTTTATGAGTAAGTATTGGTATTTATTAATTTTTTCTTCGATTCTGGCTGTCTATTTAGCTTATTTTGTTTTTAGAAAAACTAAGTTTGGCAAAAAAGCTGTAAACTTATTCTTATTAAAAACTCCAATTTTTTCCGATATAACTAAAAAAATAAATTCAGCTAGATTTTCTAGAACTTTAAGTTCGCTTCTTTTGGGCGGAATTCCTTTGGTGGAGGCAGTGCGTATTACAAGTGATTCTTTAACAAATTATTTTTACAAAAAGACTGTGTCCGACACTGTGGCTGAAATTGAAACAGGTAAAAACTTATCTTTTTTATTAGGGAAGCATCCAGATCTTTTTCCGCCAGTAGTAACTGAAATGGTTTCCGTGGGAGAGGAGACAGGTTCTCTTGCAGACATTTTAAAAGAACTTGCTCGTTTTTTTGAATCCGAAGTATCTATTGCAACTAAAAGCATGTCTTCTGTTATTGAGCCGATAATTATGATTTTTATGGGACTCGCTGTTGGGATTTTTGCTTTATCTATAATTCAACCTATTTACTCTATAGGGACAGGATTATAAATCTTGTAACTTAAAACTTGTATCTTGCAGCATCTATCAGAAAATTATTCATAAGCATTAATTTTTAAATTCTCCTACTACGCTAAAGCTTCACAGGACAAGTAATTTATAAACAAATGCCAAGTTCAAAATTCAATATTTCAAAACTTCTAAAAGCTAAAAGCTATAAGCTAAAAGCTAACGGCTGTGCGGGGTTTACATTGGTTGAACTTATAATAGTTATAGCCATTACGAGTATTTTACTTGCTGCTGGTGTTGTTTCTTTTACAGGGTTAAGAATATCTGGTGGGTTATCTGCTGGAGCAGATACAATAAAATTAACTTTAGAAAAATCTCGCCTGTCCTCTTTGGTTAAAGAAGATGAAACTGGTTACAGTGTTAAACTGAACGATACAGATTTAGTTTTGTTTAGGGGTTTGGTTTATGATCCAAATAGTTCTGGTAATAAAATTATTAGCTTGCCTTCGGGTACAAAAATAACAAGTATAAATCTTGAAAATGGAGGCAGTATTGTTTCTTTTAGTCATCTTAACGGAACAACTACTCCAGGCACCATTGTGCTTTCGTCTATTAACGATCCTGCTTACACCAGAACAATTTATGTAAATGGTTCTGGTAGGGTTTATCATGCCTATACTTCTGGAGGGAGTTTAGGCGGAGGTGGTTCGGGTGGTAATGGGCAAGTTGCAGATACAGGACATCAAGAATTTAATTTGGGTTGGAGTATACAAAATACTTCGGAACTTAAATTTAAATTTTTAACGGATCCAGAACAATCAGAGATTTTTATTATGCAACCACACTTTAATGGCAATAAAACTGTTTTTAATTATGTTAGAAATTTTGATGCCGGGGGAACGGATCAAAGAGTAACTATGTATTCTAATCAGTTGGATCCAACCAATACAATTATGTCGATAACGCGCGATCCTGCTAGTTCTGGACCTACGTTAGAAATTTCCATAGACGGTAGGGTGCTTGTTACATATTTTTCTGACGGAACAGTTTCGGTTGGATCCAGTGGCGGGACAATGATAGTTCAATAAAATAGTATGAATAATAAAGGCGTAACTTTAATTGAGGCGATCGTGGTTTTAGGGTTAATTGGAATTGTTGTAGTTTCTTTGGTTCAACTTAATTTAGCTTTTTCTCATAGCATCTCGTCAGAGAGCCTAAGTGTTAGGGCAAACGCTATTGCGGTAGAAACTTTAGAAGCAGTTAGGGTACTAAGAGATAAAAATTGGAACAATTTAAGTAATTTAACTGTTAGCACTCCTTACTATTTATCTTTTTCCGAAGGTCAAAATGATTGGAGCATAGAAAATTCTGAATCTAATAAAATACAAAATATATTTTCTAGAAGCTTTATTGTTTATTCTGTTTTTCGTGATTCATCTACGGGTAAAATTATAAATTCTGGAGGCTCGGTAGATAATAATACTTTAAAAATTGAAGCTGTGGTTAGTTGGAATGATAGGGGTCGAGATAAAAATATAAAATTAACAACCTATCTCGCAAATTTCTAATGCCTAAATTTTTAGATCACAAAAAAGTTCCAAATTTAAAGTTTCAGGATTCAAGATTTTTTGGCTTCACCTTAATAGAAGTTATTTTATATGTAGGTGTATTAGGTATCTTGCTTATAGCTATTTCGAGTTTAATGATGGGGACGATGGATAACTATAAAACTTCTAGTATCAGAGATGAACTTGCTTCTTCGGGACATCAGGTTTTTGGTTTCTTTTTTAGAGAAACTAAAAATGCAAACAGTATAGATATTTCGGATTCTGTTTTATCTAATGATTTAGGGTCTTTGGTTTTGTCGACACCTTTTCAATTTGGAAGTAACTATGTTGGTGAGGCTACTATTTATCTTTCTGGTGGCAGAGTAATGTTCCAACGCGAAGGGGAAACACCTTTAGTTTTAACTTCGGATAATATAGAAGTAACAAAGTTTAAATTTGTTCGTGTAACTCCACGGGCGGGCTTGGAGGGGATTCGTTTCTATTTGGAACTTAAAAGCAAAGCAAAACCAGAAGAGGTTTTTTCTTTAACCACGTTTACTATGCTTAGGGGAGGGTATGTACAATGATTTCGTATCTTATATCTTTAAATTCTTATGAAATTAAAAAAGTTCCAAGTTCCAAGCTTCAAGTTTCAAGATCCAAGTGGTTATGCCGCTATGTTTTCTTTTTTGGTAATGATGGTTGTTTTAGGTACTTTATTTTCTGTTTTCTCAATACTAGTTTTAAAAGGGGTTTTTTTAACAAGAACTAGTATAATAGAATTTAAGAATATTTATGCAATCGAATCTTTTATCGAAGATGCGTTAAGGCGTAATCGTGACACAGATTTAGCAGATATAACTAATGGGGAAAGTTTAGAAGTAGCAGATTCAACTTTAAGTTCGTCTTTATTAGTTGAAAATTCTGTTAGAGATTATCTTTTTTCTTCACAAGTTGGAAATAAGTATTTTGGTAACGGTACTTTACGTATTGATGGCGCTGGCCCGTCTTCTAAAATTAAAAGATGGCAGGATACACAGTAATAAAATCAATGTTTATGATATAACCCCGTTAGAAGCATAGTTTATAATAATTTTCGATATACATTATATTAGTTGTTTTGCTTATCCCGTTTGGAGTAGTTTTCAAATAAGCTTCTAACGGGGTATAATTTACTTAATTATAATTTTATATACTCATGCAGTTTTTTCCGCCATCTATTGGTTTAGATATTTCTGAAAATTCTATAAAAGCCGTTGCTTTAAAAAAGGGCGATAAAGGTCTTTTTGATTTGGTTGCTTTTGGAAAAGGCTATTTACCAGAAGGCGCTTTTGTTGATGGAGAAATTAAAAATGAAGGCGCCTTTTTAGAAGTTTTAAATACACTTATAGCTAGTGAAAAAAGTAATTTTCCAAAGACAAAATATTTAGTTGTTTCTCTGCCAGAAGAGAAAGCTTTTTTAAGGGTTGTGGAGTTGCCTATAGCCTTAAAAGGCAAAGAGCTTGAAAGTGCTCTTAAGTTCGAAGTCGAATCTAATTTACCTTTGGCTTTAGATGAAATTTATTATGGTCATGAAATTTTGAATATAAATACAGAGGCAGGGCATTACGATATTATGGTGCAAGCTGTTCCCAAGAAAATCTCCGACTCATATGCAGATTTTTTTAAAAAGAACGGATATGTTGCTTTAGCTCTAGAATTAGAGTCTGTAGCTGCTGAAAGAGCCCTGTTTTCTAGGAACGAAGGTAGGGATTCCGTTTTAGTTTTAGATATAGGGTCAACTCAAACAAGGTTCATGATAGTTTCCGAGGGTATTTTAAAGTTTACTTCTTCTAATACTGTAGCTGGTAATCAATTTAGTAGAACTCTTTCCGAACACTTCCCAGTAAATCTAAAAGAAGCTGAGTTTATGAAAAGAATGGTTGGTTTAGATAAAAACCAAGAAAAGGGTAGAGAATTATTGCAGGCATTGCGCCCAAGCTTAGAAGCTTTAAAAGATCAGATACAGAATTACCTTACTTTTTTTGAAACACATCCTTCTAGTCATTATCTTTCCGAAGGTGCTAAAAAGATTTCTAAAATAGTTTTAACCGGAGGTGGCGCTTGTTTATGGGGCATAGCTGATTGGTTAAATCAAGAGGTTGGCCTTAATGTTGTTTTAGCTAACCCAATTTCTAGAATCCATATTAATCCGCATTCTAAAGTAAAATTATCTTTAGAAGAATCTTTACCTTATACATCGGCTATCGGACTTGCTTTAAGGAATTTTGAAGAAATAAAATAATGGTTAACTTACTTCCTCCACAAGAAAAAGACATTGTATATAAAATGCTTTTAAAAAAGCAATTGCACACTTTTGTTTTTGTTATAGCTATTATTTTTTTTGGCGGAGCAATATTTGTATTAAACACATTGGTTTTTCTTAAAATTCAGTTACGCGAATTAAGTCAGAGTATAAATATAGAAGCCACAACAGAGGAAGCGGATCAAGCTAGAAGCTTAGAAGATGAAATTAAAAAATTAAATTTGCAGCTCTCTAAATATCAAGTATTTAGAGACGAAAGTGTTAGTATGAACGATATTTTAATGAAAGTTTCTAGTATGGTTCCATCGCCAGTAAAATTAACTGGTTTAAATATTGATGTAATGTCTAAGAAAATAATTTTATCGGGTCAAGCTGCAACAAGAGACGATATCGTTTATATAGAAAACAAAATTAAAAAAGCAGAATATTTTGAAAAGATGGATTCACCTTTAACTAATTATTTACAGAAAAATAATCCTTCGTTTGTTTTATCTTTTTATTTTAAATAATGGACAAAAAAATCCTGTTAGAATTTGTTAAATCTTTTTGGGTGGTTACTAGCGTTATACTGGTTTCGTTCGTTTTAATATTTGTTTTTTTATTTATGGTTGCCAATACCAAAGCAGAATTTTTGCAAAAAAACAACGAATACAATGTTTTAGCAGGTAAAAGAGCAAACACTCTTCAGGTTAATAGAGACAGAGATGGTTTGGAAGTATTAAGTCAAAAACTCGAAAGCTCTTTTGTAGGCAAAGATAGGTTTGTTGAATTTATCGATTTTGTTGAGTCTAGCGCAAGAAATACTGGTAATTTAGTAAATTTATCTAATATTTCGGAAGGAAATAATGTTCAGAATCTAAAAATAAATTTAGAAGGTTCTTATTCTGCTACGGTTAATTTTTTGGCTCAAATAGAAAATTCTCCATACTTGGTGCGTTCAACAAATATTATTATTAGTAAATCTTCCGATTCTGAGCGTGTAAGAACAGCTTTAGATATTCAAATCCAATTACCATGAATAAAGATTTAATAATTGCAAGTTTTATAGAGAAAAAAGGTCTTAGAATAGTTTTTGCACTTTCTTTGATTGTAGCTTTTATAGTTGGGTTAATTTTTTATTTTTATGCTTGGCAAACCATAACCGAAGCATCCGATTCTACATCATCTCCAACAAGCATAAAGCAGACTTTACTAGAAATTGTGGTTAAAGATTTAGATTTTCGTTCTAATAGGTTAGACGAATTAAATAGAAACCAAGTAAACATAAGAGATATTTTTAGATGAGATCTCCATTAAAAATACATATATTTTATACAATAATTGTTATGTTTTTGTTTTCACTATCGGCTCCGATCGCTTTCGGAGCCGATTCTGTTTTAATAAACGAAATTGCATGGACGGGTACTTCGGCTAATAGTGCCGATGAATGGATAGAGCTTTATAATTCTTCATCAGGTATCGTTGATTTAACAGGTTGGGGTTTATATGAAGCAGGTGGTTCTACACTGATTCTTAATCTCTCCGGAACAATTGCAGTTGGTGGTTATTATTTAATTGAACGCACAGATGATAATAGTATTAGCGATATTTTAGCCGATGTTTTTGGGTCTTTTGTTGGCAGTGGTTTAAATAATAGTGGTGAAAATTTGGTTTTGAAAGATTCTGGGGGTTTGGTTGTAGATTATATAGATGCGTCTTCTGGTTGGCCTGCAGGAGATAGCGCTTCAAAAGCTAGTATGGAAAGAAAAGCAGATGGAACATGGCAAACAAACAATGGTGTAACTATAAATGGTAAAGATGCTCAGGGTGGAAATATAGTTGGTACACCTAAAGCGCAAAATTCATCTGTTGCTTCGGGTACTGCATCATCATCTGTAATCGAGAATCAAACTGTTGGTTCTGGCGAAAGTGGGTCCGGAGTTTCTATGGGAACTTCTACACCAATTATTTTGCTTAAAGCAGATGCTGGGCAAGATGTTGTGGCCGAGGTTAATCAAAAAATAAAATTTGATGCTTCAAAATCGGAGGGCGCTAATTCTTATAAATGGTATTTGGGTGATGGTGCTGTAAAAGAGGGAATAAATATAGAATATGGTTACCAATTTTCTGGAACATATCTTGTTACACTAGAAGTTTCCAATGGTTCCGAAGTGTCTCTGGATCAGATAAGAGTTTCTATTTTTGGTGGTAAAGTCTTAATAAACGAAATTTTTGTTGGACAATCTTCTTCAACTTCTTCTTGGATAGAAATATTTAATCCAAATAAATCAACGATCGATATCGGAGGATGGATTTTAGAAAGCGGAAAAAAGAATTTTATTTTGCCGCCATTTTCTATTGTCGCTACGGGGGGATATTTTGTGGTTTCGCAGGCAGTTTCTGGTTTAGATGTTTCTGCCGGATCAATTAAAATAAAATATCCGAACGGTTTAACAATGGATGAGGTTGTTTTTGATAAGGTTCAAAGTGGTTTTTCAGCTAGCCGAACCTCAAGTGGATTTTTTTGGACAAAAGAAGTAACTCCGGGTGGTATAAATATTGTTACTTCTTCGGGCGCGGCGTTGTTAGAAAATATGAAGGTAGTTCCAAATTTAGTAAAGCAAAAGCCAGAGAGTTTGCCTGCTAAAAATTATTTAGCGAGTTTTTATAATCAAGTTGAGGCTTCGAGCTTAGATTATGCTGAATTAGGCAATAAACAGGAAGAGGAAAACTCTTTTTGGAGTAAATTACCTAGCGGGTTACTATTTTGGGTAGTGTCGGTTATGGTTTTGGGCTTTGGGTTCGGATTGCTTTATATAAGATTAATCAATAAAAAACAATGAAAATAATAGTAAAATCTACAAATTTCTCTTTAACACCTTCGGTAAACGAGTATATAAATTCAACTTTAATGCCTTTGGAAAAGATGTTTCAAGGTTTTGGAGAAACAGAAATGAGAGTAGAGGTTGGCAGGAGTACTTTTCATCATAATAAAGGAGAGATTTTTTTTGCGGAAGCCAACATAGGTATTGGAAAAAATTTATTACGTGCACGCTCCGAGGCTTTTAGTGTTCAGGCTGCACTCGATGAAGTTAGAGACGAGTTAAGAAGCGGAGTGCTAAAGTTTAAAGGAAAAAAAGAAACAATTTTTCGCCGTGGTGCCAGGTCCATTTCTAAATTATTAAGAGTCTCGCCACTAGCTAGATTTAGGAGAAAATAATTTTTATTTTATAAGTTTTTTAAAAAAGAGAATAAGATATTCTCTTTTTTTGTTTACAATATTTTTTTTTTTGTATATTATTAAAGCAATAAAATTTTTCGCTAAACAAAAATTAATATGAAATACGATTTTGTAGTTGTTGGTGCAAATGGAATGCAGGGGAGAATTGTTTCTAAATTTTTATTAGAAAATGATCATAGCGTTTTGTTGTGTGCCAACGACGATTATGGCATAGAAGAATTGATCGAACACCCTAAGGCAGATTTTGCATTAGTAGATTTGCGTAAAATGGATCGCGCTAAAAGAGTTGTTAAAAAAAGCGGGTCCACTGTTTTAATAAATTGTGCGGTAGATGATTTTAATTTAGCGGTTACAAAAATGGCTTTGGATTTGGGCATGAACTATTTGGATTTAGGTTCGGAAGAGCCAATGTTTTACGAACAGTTAAAACTAGATAAAGATTTTAAAGAAAAAAATGTTATTGCTGTAACGGGTATCGGTTCTACCCCAGGTATTACCAATATAATGCTTCGCTATTTAAAACCACAGTTCGATACCATAGAAACTGTTCACGTGGGTTTTGCATGGGATTCCAACCAACCGGTCTTTGTTACACCATTTTCTATAGATGCGATTGCTTATGAATTTAGCGAACAGGCCAAAATTTTTGAAAATGGCGAATATGTTTTAAAGCAACCGGCTGAATGCGATATAAGTTATTACTATAAAACTATTGGTAAACAAAAAACTCAATATACTAAGCATATCGAACATCATAGTTTTTATGAATATTTAAAAGATGTGGGCATAAAAAATATTATTGTGCTTTCTAGTTTTCCTACGCATTCTTATGTAGCTTTAAAAGCTTTGATAGGTTTAGGTTTTATGAGCAAAGAGGCGATAGCGATAGATGGCACAAATATTCGACCGCTAGATTTTACTATAGAAGTTTTACGCCGAATTCCTGTGCCTGAAGGTTATACCGAAAAAGAAAATTTGTTTTTGAAAGTTTTTGGCACAAAAGATGGAAAACCAAAAACTGTAGAAATGGATTCTACTGCTGGAACATTGCCGGGTTGGGAAAAAGCAACTTGCAACATAGATACAGGTTTTCCAGCCGCAATTTTAGCTAGAATGATTTTAAATAACGAAATAACAGAAAAGGGTGTATACTCGCCAGAATTTATAGTGCCACCCGAACCATTCTTTGCCGAACTTGGTAAAAACAAAATTTGGGTTTATGAAGATGGTAAAAAAATAAACGGTCCAAATGGGGAATTAAATATTAATGGTAAAGACAAAGAAGAAGATATAGAAAAATCGGAAAAAGAAACGGAAAAGTAATCTTGACAATTTATATTTATTTGTTATAATAAGAACACTAGAAATAGTGTTCTTTCCTTTTAAAAAATATCTCGGAGGCATTATGGCTATAAAGGTTTTAGGTATTAGCGCTAGCCCCAGAGGATCGGGTAGTCGCAGTGAACAGCTTCTTGTTAAGTTGTTGGACCACGCCAGAACCTTCGGCGGGGAAGTAGAGCTTTTAAGGCTTAGTGAAAAAAGAATCCTTCCTTGTGAAGGTTGCTATTCTACTAAGCCGAATCTTTGTACTTTCCCGTGCATTCATCAGTACATAGATAATACGCATGAGGTTCTGGAAAAAATAATCCACGCTGATGCTTTGGCTATTGCTACACCAGTACATTGGGGTGGGCCGTCGACCTTACTTTCTACACTGATTGGAAAAATGACTGCGATCGAAAATAACCAAGACTTGATTTGGAAGAAATACGGTAAAGAACCTTTGGCCGGCAAAGCATTTGCTCTCATCGCTTCGCAAGATGGCGATGGTGCGGCGATGGCATTGTCGCAGGTCAATTGGGCGTTCAACCACATGGGAATGTTTTGTGTACCGTGGGGAATGATATTCAAACATTCCATACTGGAGCGCCCCGTGGTTCGCATAGGTATGAAGTTGATAGGCGAACATAAGTTTGAATGGATCGAAAATACCCTTCGGCTGGCCGCACGTAACTTGGTGATTTTGCCACAGTTGTTGGCAGGTCATGAATTCGATGACGGCGAGGTAAAAGAACCAAGATGTTAGCCGCAAGAGCATTCCGAAAAAACGGGATGCTCTTTTCATTTCCCCCCCCCACGTTGTTATACTGGGATCATTAACAATTTAATATTTAACTAATAAAAATATGAAAGGAAAAGAATTTGGTGGACCAGACCATGGTTTGGGGGTCGAATGGAAAAATCCTGATATATATAACCCGGATGTGGATGAAATTAACGAGCATAATAGAGAAGTTTGGAAAGGATATATGGATATGGTGAATGTATACTATCTTGGCAGGAAAATGCAGGAGATTATCCCAGGAATGTTGGAAGAAGCAAGACAGAAAAATGATCAAACGAGAATTTTAGAGCTGGAGTCAAATTTTAAAAATAACGAACGAAGTCTTAGAATTAAAGATGGAGAAATCGCTATCTTTGAGCGCGATAGATTGGATGGCTTTGCAGATTCTGACAGAAAAATTCAGTCTGTACGCAAACAAAAGGAAGAGGAAACTGGTATCGGACATTAATCTTTTGTATAAAATTAAAACCCGCGAGTCAAACGCGGGGTTTTAATTTTGCTCGAAATCCGCTATCTTAATAGGGTCAATTAAATGTTCATATTTTCTAGTATTTTTGGCAGTGAAAACGACCACGTCAGACGTGGGCTTAAAAGATAACTTATGGCGATATTTAGCAAAATTTTTGGTGATGAAAATTCTCGTTTTTTAAAACGAGCTTTTGGTGTGGTTAGCAAAATAAATGCCTTAGAACCAGAATACAAAAAATTATCTAACGAAGAATTAAAAAATAAAACTCAAGAATTTAAACAGCGTTTAGAAAAAGGTGAAACTTTAAATCAAATTTTACCCCAAGCTTTTGCGGCATGTCGCGAGGCTTCGGTGCGAACACTCGGCCAGCGCCATTTTGATGTTCAGTTAATTGGTAGCATGGCTTTGCACGAAGGTAAAATTGCCGAGATGAGAACTGGTGAAGGTAAAACTTTAATGGCCACGTTGGCTATGTATCTTAATGCCTTAGAAGGAAAAGGCGTACATCTTGTTACCACAAACGATTATTTGGCCAGACGCGATTCTGTTTGGATGGGACAAATATATGATGCTTTGGGTATGACGGTAGGATGCGTGAATCATGATCAATCGTATATATATGATTCAAAGCATACCGAGCAAATTCAAAATTCAAATCTCAAAAATCAAACTGACAATTCAAAATCAAAAACTGATGAAGAGGACAAGGAAAGAGATACGCTAGGAAGCTTTAAAATTATCTATGATTTTTTACGACCATGTAAAAAAAATGAAGCTTACCGAGCCGATATTACTTATGGCACAAATAATGAATATGGTTTCGATTATTTACGCGATAACTTGGTTCACGAAGTTAAAGATTTGTCTCAACGAAGTAGCGATGAGGGTGGTTGGAATTTTGCCATTGTTGACGAAGTGGATAGTATTTTAATAGATGAAGCCAGAACTCCTTTAATTATTTCTCAACCCGACGAAGAATCTGGTGCGTTGTACCAAAAATTTGCTCGCATTGTTCCAAAACTAAATGGAACGGAAGACTATGTTATAGACGAAAAAAGAAGATCTGTAACTTTAACCCAAGAGGGAATTACAAAGGTAGAAGAACTTTTAGGCATTAAAAATTTATACGAAGAAGGTGGAATTCGTTTAGTGCACCACTTAGAACAAGCTTTAAAATCGTATGTTCTTTTTAAGCGTGACAAAGATTATATAGTAAAAGAAGGCGAGGTTATTATTGTAGATGAATTTACTGGCCGGTTAATGCCAGGACGCAGGTATTCGGAAGGTTTACACCAAGCCATAGAAGCTAAAGAAGGTGTGGCTATAAAAAGGGAATCGCGTACAGTGGCTACTATTACTTTTCAAAATTATTTTAGACTTTATAAAAAAATTGCTGGCATGTCGGGTACAGCTGTAACTTCTCAAGAAGAGTTCCATAAAGTTTATGGTTTAGATGTGGCTATTATCCCAACAAATAAACCGATGGTACGTAAAGACGAGGCCGATTTAATTTACCGTTCCGAAAAAGGAAAATTCCAAGCAGTGTTGCGTAAGGTAAAAGAATTATACGAAAAAGGCCAACCTGTTTTGTTGGGTACAGGTTCCATAGAAAAGAACGAATATTTAAGCGCGCTATTAAACCAAATAGGTATACCTCATAAGGTTTTAAATGCTAAAAACCACGAGGCCGAAGCTCAAATAATTGCCCAAGCTGGTAAATCTGGTGCCGTGACTTTAGCTACAAACATTGCTGGCCGAGGTGTAGATATTATTCTTGGTGGTAACCCGCCAATAAAAGAAGAAGCAGAAAAAGTTAAAAATAACGGAGGATTATTTGTGTTGGGTACAGAAAGGCACGAAGCCAGAAGAATAGATAATCAATTGCGTGGCCGTGCAGGCAGGCAAGGTGACCCAGGGGAATCACAATTTTTTGTTTCTTTGGAAGACGATTTAATGCGTGTTTTTGGAGGAGAGCGAATTAAAAATATGATGACGCGATTTAATATTCCCGAAGATGAAGCTATACAGAGTTCGTTAGTTTCTCGGGCAATAGAATCGGCTCAAACAAAAATAGAAGGGTATCACTTCGATATGCGTAAACATGTTTTAGAATACGATGAAGTAATGACCAAACACCGTGATGTGGTTTACAAAACAAGAAGGGAATTTATAGATTCTTCTTTTAAAGATAAAAGCAAAGACAGGGTTTTAAATATTTTGGATGCAGAGATAGAATCTATTATTTCTGAAAACACCTCAATCGAAACAAATGACCTAGATATTTCTGGTGTTTTAGAAAGTATAAATAGAATTATGCCGGTTGATTCCATAAAATCAAATATCGAAAATTTAGCTGGTGATGCTACAAAAATAACAGAAACCTTAAAAGATTTTGTGCGAAAGTTTTATAACGAAAAAGAAAAAGAAATTAGCGAAGATCAAATGCGTGCTATAGAAAAATTAATTTTTTTGCGCACATTAGACGAACTTTGGATGGATCATTTAGATGAAATGGAACACTTACGTGATTCGGTTGGTTTGCGTGCCTATGGCCAACGCGATCCATTAGTGGAATATAAAACCGAAGGACATAGAATGTTTAAAGATTTAATTTCTAATATGGAAGCTCAGGTTGTGGGGTTAGTATTTAAAGTTGGAGTTGTTCATCAACAAACTCCGGTTATAAAAAATATTCAGTATAATAAAACAGAAGAAAATTCACTTGGGTCAAAACAGACAATTTCTGGTGAAAAAATTGGCAGAAACGATCTATGCCCATGTGGAAGTGGAAAGAAATATAAGAAATGCCATGGACAATAATAACGACAATCCGAACCCGCCGGAGCGGTCTAAAATAAAACAGGGTACAGCGGTTTGGATTATAGAAAAAGAAAATTACGGAACTAATAAATATAAACAAGGTATTGTAAAAGATATTTTAAGTCCGCGCGAAAATCACCCGCGAGGCATAAAGGTTCGTCTAATGGATGGCTCGGTTGGGCGTGTTCAGTGGTTGATGGAAGATTAATTTTTAATATAATAAAAATATGGCAAAAGAAAGAGGGATTTATCAAGTATCTTTAAAACTTTTATTAAAAAATAATAAAGGCGAAATTCTTGCCTTAAAAGCGGCGGATAACGGAAGTTATGCTGGGTACCACGATTTACCTGGTGGGCGCATTGATGCAGATGAATTTAATACAGATTTTACCGAAATTATAGAAAGAGAAGTTAAAGAAGAAATTGGAGATATAAAAATTAGTGACGAGCATAGTAATTTTAAGTGGTTAAATTTAAAAGATATTAAATTAGAGGAATATTTTACATCAGGAATTTTAGAAGGGGTTAAAATGTATTGCGATGGGGAATAAATTAAAAAAATTTTCTAAAAAGGCTAAGTCTTTAAAGTTAGGGGAGTACGAACATTACAAGGGAAATAAATATAGGGTGTTAAGTGTGGCTAGGCATAGCGAAACCTTGGAAGAATTGGTAGTATATCAAGCGCTATATGGTGGACGTGGTATTTGGGTTAGGCCGCTTGGTATGTTTATGGAAAAAGTAATTGTTAATGGTAAAAAAGTTCCTAGGTTTAAATATATAAATGAGTAAAAACTGGAAAAAGTACTGGAAATTAGGTGTAGAAGAGTTTAACACTGAATATTTTGATGTAACAAAAAACGGGGAACTTTTGGTTAACGAAGGTAACTATGTTTTTAATTTGCATTCTTTGGTAAAAAAATATGGTTCGCCACTAGAAGTGGTGTTTCCATTCGTTTTAGAAAAACGCCTGTCCGATTTGCGCGATTACTTTAATGCTTTTATAAAAATTCAAAATTATAAAGGCAAGTTTTTTTATCATTACCCGATGAAGGTAAATCAAAACAAGGAATTTGTGATGCCTTTAATTTCGGAAGGCGCACATATGGAGGTGGGGTCGTTAAACGAATTGTGGCTGGTTAAAACTTTATGGGAAAAAGAAAAGGTTAATTCAAAATTAAGAGTGCTTTGTAATGGTCCGAAATCGGACAGCTATTTAAAACTTATTACCGAACTTAAAGCCAAAGGTATGGCAATTTTCCCTATAGTAGAGGATGAAGCCGAATTTAAAAAGCTACATAAATATAAGGGGGATATTGGTTTGCGTGTAGATTTAAATGTTAAAGCCGATACGCATTGGGATAAAAAAATAGATAGGTTTGGTTTAAGCGAAGACCAAATTTTAAATTTGCCTACGGTAAAAAACTTTAAGATTTTGCATTATCATATTGGTTCGCAGATGACTTCGCAGAAAAGTATTTTATTATCGCTTAAGCGGGCCATGGAAGTTTATATTGAACTCGCTAAAAAAAATCCGTCGCTCGATACTATAGATATGGGCGGAGGTTTTGGTATAAATTACGAAAAGAAAAAATTTTATACCGCAAAAACTGTTACCAAAAATGTTGTTAACTTGCTAAAAAAAATGGCCGATAAAGCTGGTATAAAACATCCAAATATAATTGTTGAATGGGGGAGGTATATAGTAGCGCCGGCGCAAGTTACTATTTACAAAATTATTGCCGAGAAACCAATTCCCAAAGGTAACGCTAATGCTTGGTATATAGTAGATGGTAGTTTTATGAACGATCTTTTAGACACTTGGGCTATAAAACAAAAATGGCATGTAGCACCGGTTAATAATGCTAATAAACGTGATTTTAAAAGAGTTTGGCTCGCTGGGAGTTCGTGTGATTCGGACGATAAATATACCGAAGGTGGAGCTTATGTGCTTTTACCTAAACTAAAAGAAGATGAAGACCAGTATGTAGCGTTTTTTGATTCCGGCGCGTATCAGGACGCTTTGGCTTCGCATCACTGTTTACTTTCTTCGCCCGCAAAATTAATTGCTCAAGACGGTATAATAAAAATTGCTCGCAAACGCGAGACTCCAGAAATGGTGGGTAAATTATTTGGCTGGGGCAACGGGCATTAAATATTTCGGCAAGTTTCCGTTTTCTTGCAAGTTAACTCGCCTCCGCAGACTACAGCTCAAACAAAACTTGCTAAAGAAAACGGAAACTTGCTTTTTCGTTTTACTAAATAGTAGAATATACCTCTAATGATTTTAGAAATAAAAAACTTAGTTAAAAAATTTAATGGCGTGGCCGCGGTGGACGATCTTTCTTTTGGCGTGGAAGAGGGAACCATAACCGGTTTGCTAGGGCCGAATGGTGCAGGTAAAACCACAACTATTCAAATGGTTTTGGATTTGGTTACACCAACAAGCGGAGATATAGAAATTTTTGGTTTAGACATGAAACATAGCCGCGAGAAGATATTAAACCAAATAAATTTTTCTTCGCCCTATGTTAATTTGCCAGGTAACTTAAAAGTTTGGGAAAACTTAGCCACGTTTGCAAGGCTTTATGGTGTAAAAAATATAAAAGCTAAAATAGATGAATTAGCCGATTTTTTTGGTATTAGGGAATTTTTAGGTAAAATGACGACTAGTCTTTCGACGGGACAGTTAACTCGCCTTAATTTAACGAAAGCGTTATTAAATGATCCAAAACTTCTTTTGTTAGATGAACCTACAGCATCGCTAGACCCAGATATTGCCGATAGAACTCGTCAGCTTTTAAAGAAAATTCAAAAAGAAAAAGGTTTAACAATTTTATATACTTCGCATAATATGGTGGAAGTAGAAGAAATTTGCGATAGGGTAATATTTATTCAGAAGGGGAAAATAAAAGATGATGGTACGCCCGCAGACTTGGTTAAAAAATATGGCCATAAAGATTTAAATGATTTATTTATAGCAATAGCGAGAGAACACACAAATGAATCCCGTTAGAAGCCGCGGTCGCAGGTATATACTTATACATTATTAATATGAAAGAAAAAACTACACGATTATTAACTAATTATTTGCAGTCGCTGACCGCGACCTGCTTCTAACGGGATGAAATTACATAGAATAAACGCATTGTTAATTAGACATTTATATTTATACCAGCGCAGTGTTCCGCGCTTGATGGATATTTTCTTTTGGCCGATTATAGAACTTTTGTTATGGGGTTTTTTGAGCGTCTATTTGGAAAAAATGAGCTTTGGCGGGTTAAATGTGATAACTGTTCTTTTGGGCGCAATAATATTTTGGGATTTAATGAGTCAATCGCAACGTGCAATTTCTACCACTTTTTTAGAAGAAGTCTGGGAAAGAAATTTATTAAATATTTTTGTTTCGCCCCTACGCTTAAGCGAATTTTTAGTTTCTAGTGTTTTAATTGCAGTTGTAAGGGTGGTTATTGTGGGTTTGGTTATGGCTGGGCTCGCTTGGGGCTTGTATCACTTTAATCTTTTATATTTTGGATTTTATTTGATTCCGTTTATGTTGAATTTATTTGTTTTTGGTTGGACTTTGGGATTCCTTACAACAGGAATTATTTTACGCTTTGGTAGCGCTGCGCAGGTTTTAGCTTTTGGTTTGGTATTTTTATTACAACCCTTTAGTGCAGTATTTTACCCAGTTTCTGTTTTGCCACAGAGTTTGCAATATGTAGCTAAAGTTTTACCATCCTCGCATGTATTTGAAGGTATGCGATCGGTTATTGCTACAGGAACTTTGCCAGTTAACGATTTGATTTGGGCAATTGGCACAAATATTTTTTACTTAGCTTTAGTGCTTTGGTTTTTTTCTAGAATGTTTGCGCGTGTAAAAGACAGGGGAATGTTGATGAAGTTGGATTAATTAGAATCTAGAAGTTAGAGATTAGTATCTAGAAGATAGAAATTAAAAAAGACGCTCGCGATGTTTTTCATCGGAGCGCCTTATTGTTGGAGGGGGATGTTCTGCTATTTCAGCAGGAGCATTTTCTGGATGATCTCGCCACTTGGCGAGGTCATCTTGTAGAAGTAGACGCCGGCAGCCACTCGCTGACCGGTGTCGTCGGTAGCGTTCCAGCTAACCGAGTACGTGCCGGCGGATACCGTATCCTTCACTAGGGTGCTGATGGTTTGGCCGACCATGTTGTGCACGGTCAGCTCGACAATCCCACCGATGGGTACAGAATATCGGATCTCGGTTTCGGGATTGAAAGGATTAGGGTAGTTGTCGAGACTCAGGGCGATTGGCCGTGGCGTGAACGGTTCCGCAGGGGCAAACGCGATGTTCTCGCGTGCCTTGGTGCGGACCGTCAGTCCCTGCGGAGCAATCGGGCTCCACGTGCCTTTATTCATAAAGGTGACAGAGCTCGGCTTGTTGTTCATGGAGCCGATGGAAATGATCCCGTCGGCGTTCTTGATGGGGACCGCATTTTCGACACCGACTACTTCGTAGTCGGTGGTATCGAACTTCAGGTCGATACCGTACATCGCCACGCCCTTGGCGTTCTCGGGCTGGATGTAGACAGTGACCATGTCGTCGCCGCTGACCTTGCTGTTGATCACTACCCCGGTGTTCGGGGAGTTGGCGATAGTCGGCGTCTCCATAACGATCCGAATTTCAGCCTCCACGGGGGAGCCGAGCCAGATGACGAGCATTGTCGCGAAAATGGGAACGAGCCACTTCTGCTTCATTTGAAACCTCCTTGGTTAATCATGCGGTTCGGCATGATTTTATGAGAAAGGACTGTCTATTACTGTGTAAATACATACTACACTTTATATGGTCATTTGTCAAATGATATATTTGGTTATTTGTCTAGGGCTATTGCTTTTAAGATAATATTAGTTTATAAATAGGGTGTTGTAAGATATCTCGTAGTTTCGGAGTCTTATGCTAAAAGCATAGATGGTAAGGCGTTGAGCCCGAATAGAAACAAAGAGAGGTCGCCTTACATTTAAAAAATAGCATTATAGAATGTCAAAAAAACTTTATATTGGTGGTTTGCCTTACAGCACCACTCAAGACGGTTTGAAAGATGCTTTTTCACAGGCTGGAGAAGTTGAGTCGGCTACAATAATAACCGACAAGATGACTGGCCGATCACGAGGCTTTGGTTTCGTGGAAATGGTTAACGATGAAGACGCAGAGAAAGCCATTGAAATGTGGAACGGTAAAGATTTCGAAGGCCGTAAATTGACAGTCAACGAAGCTCGCCCTATGGGTGATAGGCCTCCTCGCAGAACCGGTGGCGGATTTAGCCGCGGCGGTAATAGCGGTGGCGGAAGAGGTGGTTTCGGTGGCGGTCGCAGAGACGAATACTAATTCGTTTTTTGTAAAAACAACCCTCGGCATTATGCTGGGGTTGTTTTTTTGTACATTTTTGTATAATCCTAAATAGTTACTTAATTATTAACCTATAAAAAAGGATTAAAAATATGCTAGAAAAAGAATCAAATATTCCTCAAAGTGATAGAGACTTTAAAGTTGAGGGTAATGCCGAATTAAAAAGCGAGCATGAGTCTATGTTTCTTAGGCTTTCTACTAAGTTAGATGAGATTGATGACCTAGTTACCAAAGGCAGAAATTGGATTACTAAGGGTGAAGATAATCCTGCTCGCGGTGGAATTGAAGTTAATACTGACTGGATGTGGGACAAAGTATCAGAACAATTAAGGCCATTAGTACAAGAAGCCAGAGGAATAATAGAGGAGATCAGAAATTTTGAGAAGGAAAAGATGGACATGACTGAAGACTCGCGCAGACTTGTTTTAGAATCAGGCTGGCTCGAAAGTTTGGCAGAAGAAGGTTGGAAGATTAACTAGTTCTGGTATACAGAAATTTAAACCTCGACGTTGTCCGTCGAGGTTTTTTGTTTGTTCTATTTTGAATTTTTATCTCTTTCGTTTTTACTTAAGTATCTTTTTCTAAGCCTTAAATTTTTTGGAGTTATTTCCAAAAGTTCGTCGTCTTCTAAAAAGTCTAAAGATTGTTCTAATGTTAAAGAAGTAGCTGGAGCTAATTGAATCATACCGTCGCTACCTTTAGAACGCATATTGGTTAATTGCTTGCCTTTGCAAACGTTAATGTCTATATCGTGTTCTTTGCTGTTTTCGCCAACAATCATACCAACGTAAACTGGCGTGCCAGGTTCTACAAAAGTTATGCCTCGGCCTTGGGCAACTTCCAAACCAAAAGCCACAGCTTTGCCAGCTTCGTGCACAATCAAAACTCCTTTTCTTGTTTTAGCTGGGGCTTCACCTTGGCGTTTAAAATCTATAAAACGAGAATTTAAAACAAAAAGTCCGCGGGTTAGAGTAATTAAAGCGCTACGCAAACCAAGCAAAGCTCTTGTTGGCATATTATAAACAAACCTAATATCGCTAGCATGAGGGAAGGTGTCCATTAGTTCTGCTTTTCTTTTAGCAAGTTCAGCTAAAATAACGCCACGGTTTTTTTCTGGTGTGTCTATTAAAACTTCTTCCCAGGGCTCCATAACAGTATTATTTTCTGTTTTGGTAATAACTTGAGGTTTAGACACTTCCAGTTCGAAACCTTCTCGACGTAATGTTTCTAAAAGTATAGAAAGGTGCAATTCGCCTCGGCCTGAAAGTAAAAATTTTCCACCAACAACTTCCATGCGCATGCTTACGTTGGTTTCCATTTCTTTTTCTAATCTTTCTTGAATTTGGCGGCCGGTAAGTAAATTCCCATCTTGGCCAACAAATGGGGAAGTGTTGGGTCCAATTAAAATTTTAAGTGTAGGTTCTTCTATGGCGATTTGAGGTAAGGCTTCTGGTTTGACTGGATCGCAAATGGTGGAGTTAATTCCAATACCGGTAATTCCTGTTATGGCAATAATGTCGCCAGCTACAGCTTCTTCAATTTCTTCTTTCTTTAAACCACGCCACGCAAAAATATTTTCTATACGGCCTTTAGAATTTCCTTTTCTAGGATCCATAACCATAACAGAGGTTTTAGCTTTTAAAGAACCTCTAGAAATTCTGCCGATAGCGTAAGTGCCTTTATAGCTATCGGAATCGAGTGAAGTTACAAGCATTTGAAAAGCTTCTTCTTTATTTCCTTTTGGTGCAGGAATGTAAGAAATTATTTTTTCAAAAAGAGGTTCTAACGTTGCGTTTGATTCTATGTCTGGGTTTTCTGGCATTTTTTCAAAAGCTTGTCCGTTGCGACCAATGGCATAAATAATAGGGAACTCTAATTGATTTTCGTGATGAGCTAGTTCTAAAAACAAAGAATTTATTTCTTCTAAAACTTCTGGCACACGGCGATTAGCTTTATCTATTTTGTTTATAACAACTATTGGTTTTAAATCTAACTGCAAAGCTTTTTGCAAAACTACGCGTGTTTGAGGCATTGGACCTTCTTGAGCGTCCACTAAAAGCAAACAGCCATCGGCCATGTTTAGGGTGCGTTCTACTTCGCCACCAAAATCTGCGTGCCCAGGTGTATCGATTATATTTATTTTATAGTCTTTATAAATTATGGCAGCGTTTTTAGCCATAATGGTAATACCGCGCTCGCGTTCTAATTCGCCAGAATCCATTATTAAGTCTTGACCCATTTCTTCGGAATTGTCTCGGAATGTATGAGCTTGTTTAAGCAAAAAATCAACCAAGGTGGTTTTGCCATGGTCGATGTGCGCGATTATCGCGATGTTTCTTATTTTTGAGCTATCTAACATATTTAAAATAGAGAAACCCCTCGAATACTCTTGGGGTGTCATCACTTTACTAAGGTGACAACAAGATTAACATATTTTTTAATTTGTGGCAAAAGACCTTATTTAAGGCTATTAAACTAATAATAAGTGCTATATAATACGTATATAATAAAACACATATGCATACAGATAAACAAACTCAAATTTACTTTTTTGTAGCTATTTTTTTAGCAGTTCTTGGTCTTAATTTAGCTATGCTTTTACCATTTGTTGGGGCGATGGTTATAGCTTTAACATTAGCCACTGTTTTCAATCCTGTTTATAAAAGGATAAGTAAACTTCTTAGTGGTAAAAAAGGACTAGCTTCATCTATTACAGTTTTTCTGGTTCTTTTGGTAATTATAATTCCTGTTTTTTTTCTAGGGACTTTAGTAATTAAGGAATCTAGCATTATTTATTTTATGCTTAAAGAGGGTGGTGGTGAAGCCTACATTAATAATTTAAACCAAATTGTTAATTCTAAGTTGCAAGTTATTTCACCAGACACATCTTTCAATATTAGGTCTATTTTTGAAAAGATAATAGATTTTTTTGTAAAAAATATGGCCGGAGTTTTTTCTGGAGTATCTGGGGCATTTTTTTCTTTGTTCTTTTCTTTGATGACGCTTTACTATTTATTCAAAGACGGCGATAAATTTAAAAAAGTAATTATAAGCTTAAGTCCTTTAGACGATAAATATGATAGCGAAATTTTTAATAAACTTTCTCAAACTGTAAGCTCGGTTGTTAAGGGTTCATTACTGATTGCTTTGTTGCAAGGTATTCTTTCTGGTTTTGGTTTTTTATTTTTTGGAATTCCAAACCCAGCCATATGGGGGGCGATTGCTATAATTTCGGCTTTGATTCCTGTGGTGGGTACCGCTTTGGTTTTGATTCCTGGAATTGTCTATTTATTTGGTATTGGTTCTTTTGGTGCGGCTGTAGGACTTTTGATTTGGGGCGCAATTATTGTGGGGGGAATAGATAATCTTTTGCGACAAAAGTTATTTGAACAAGGAATTAAAATTCACCCTCTTTTAATTTTGATCTCGGTTTTAGGTGGATTAGAGTTTTTTGGTGCCGTTGGCTTTTTGTTAGGACCACTACTCCTTTCTTTAATGTTTTCACTTTTAGATATATACAGGAAAGAATTTAAGAGCGATGTTGAACAAGTTTCCTAAAACTACTAGCTTTGGGGGTTGGAAACATCCTCAAGATGATAAAAAATATTCTTGGACTCGGCACGTTGTCGGCAAAATGCAGTATTATAGATTATCTGAAAGCTTAGTTAAAAGAATAATACGCATGCCTATAAGAGTGGAGAATGGAGTTGCTGAAAATACAGTTGCTTGTATGATATCTAAAAAATCAAAAAAGCCAGAAGAATTATGGGCGATGTATCAGTTACAAGGCAAAAGAAAACATATTATTACGGCGTGGCGCTACCCAGGCGTTAGCCCGGTTCGCGATCAAATACCCATACCACAAGATATTTTAGAGGAACTTAAAAATTTGATATGATTATTCATAAATAAAAAAATGAAAATATTTACAATAGTTTTAGTAGGCATAGCAGTGCTTTTTGGGGGATATAAATTATTATTTTCGAAAAAGAACGAAGAAGTTAAAAATATAGAAACAAAACCAATGGAACAAAGTTCAGGAAAAATAAATGTTGTTGTTACCACATCAAAAGGTAATATAAAATTAGAACTATATTCTACTGTTGCTCCAAAAACAGTAGCTAATTTTGTTAAATTAGCTAAAGATGGTTTTTATAACGGTACAAAGTTTCATCGTGTTATTTCCGATTTTATGATTCAAGGCGGAGACCCTTTGTCTAAAACAGATGATCCTCGAGCAGGACAAGGTGGCCCAGGCTATAAATTCGAAGATGAAATTAACCCTAAATCTTTAGGCTTAACCGATTTACAAATAGAAGACCTAACAGATATGGGTTACGTTTATAATTATAACCTTGAGTCTTTGCCTGTAGACGTGGGTACTATCGCTATGGCCAATGCTGGCCCCAATACTAACGGCAGCCAATTTTTTATAGTTACATACCAAGCTCAGCTTCACTTGAATGGTAAGCATACAGTTTTTGGCAAAGTAGTAGACGACGCCAGTATGGGGGTTGTAAGGGGTATTAGGCAGGGAGACGTGGTTAATTCTATTGATATACAGTAAGTTAAGGCTCGCTTTACAGGGAGGGCTTTAACCCTCCCTGTTTCAGTTATATGAATAAAAAATTACTGTTTGTAATAACTCAAGGTGTGGTGGGTGGGGCACAAAAAAATGTGTTTGATTTGGCTAGTAGCTTTAAGGATTCTTACGAAGTTTTGGTAGCTATTGGCGGTGAGGTTAATTCTGATCTGGCTAATAAGTTAGAAGATCAAAAAATAAAAACACATCACTTAAAATTTCTAGGCCGAGATATAAATATTTTAGACGATTTTTTAGCGTTTTTTGAAATATTAAAATTATACAAAAAAGAAAAACCAGATATTATTCATTTGCATAGTTCCAAAATTGGATTGTTTGGTGCCATTGCTGGTTTTGTTTATAAATTAGGAACTAAACATAAACCTAAGATAATTTTTACGGCTCATGGTTGGATTTTTAAAGAGGATATGTCTAACAAAAAACGTTTTGTGGCTATTTTTCTAGCTTGGCTTGCTGCGAAGTTTCAAGATAAAATTATTTGTGTTTCCGAAGATGATTTTAATAAAGCTGTTAAATATAAAATAGCTCCCACTAGGAAACTTTTCATAATACATAATGCTATTAAGAATGAAAATTTTTTAACCAAAGAAAAGGCTAGGGTAGAGATCAGTAAGATAGTGGGTAAGGAATTAAAAGAGGATTATTTTGTCGTAACAAATCTAGGGAGGTTATACGCCAACAAGGGTTTAAATTATTTGATAAAAGCTATCCAAGAAATCAAAGATAGGTTACAAACTTCAAGTTACAAGCTCCAAGATCTTAAGCTGGTTATATTTGGTGATGGACCCGAGCGCGAAGCGCTCGAGCGACAAGTTACAAGCGACAAGTTACAGAATTGTGTTTTTTTAGTAGGTGATAAATCTAATGTTTCTCAATACCTAAAAGCGTTTGATGCAATGGTTTTAAGTTCAGTTAAAGAAGGTTTTCCATATGCTCTTTTAGAGGCTGGGATGGCTGGTGTGCCCGTTGTGGCTACAAATGTTGGTGGCATAGGGGAGATAATAAAAGACGGTGAAACCGGTATATTAATCGAATCTAAAGATATTAAAGCTTTAACAGAAGCCATTTTAAAAATTAATAACGACAAGGAATTTAGCGAAAAAATATCTAATAACCTAAACAAAACAATATTTAAGGATTTTAGTTTCGAGAACCTAATAGAAAAGACGGGGTGGATATATAAAGCCTAAGCTTCTAAATGTTATAATTGAACCAATGGATATTGGTTCAAAAATTAAAGAGTTTTTCAAAGGAGAAATAACTACTAACGAAACCGACTTAGAAAAATATAGTCGGGATGCCAGCTTGTTTAAAATTAAGCCCAAAGTTGTTGTTTTTCCTAAAGATATTGATGATTTAAAAAATCTGGTTAAGTTTGTGTCCGAAAATAAGTCGCAAGACTCAAATTTATCTATAACTATGCGTTCGGGCGGCACCGATATGACTGGGGGTTCAATTTCGGAATCTATAATTGCCGATGTTTCTAAACATATAAATAAGCTAAAGGAAGTTGGAAGCGATTACGCCGTGGTTGAACCTGGCTTGTTTTATCGCGATTTTGAAAAAGAAACGTTAAAGAAAGGTTTGCTTTTGCCAAGTTACCCAGCTTCACGTGAAATTTGTACTGTTGGTGGAATGGTTTCAAATAATGCTGGCGGAGAAAAAACATTAGCATATGGTAAAACTATAGACTATGTAAAAGAATTAAAAATTATTTTACGAGATGGCAACGAGTATACTTTTGGGCCAGTTTCCGAAGAAGAATTAGAATCCAAGAAAAAACTGGAAAACTTAGAAGGGGAAGTATATAGAAAAGTTTCGGATCTTGTAATGAATAATTACGATATTTTACAAAAAGCCAAGCCCAAAGTAAGTAAAAATTCCTCTGGTTATTACTTATGGGATGTCTATAATCCAAATACAAAGGTTTTTGATCTTACTAAAATTCTAGTTGGTTCTCAAGGTACTCTCGGCGTGATAACCGAAATTAAATTTGGTTTAATAAAACCTAAGAGTGCTCGCAGGTTATTGGTTATTTTTCTTAAAGATTTAAAACATTTAGCCGAGATTACGCACAAGCTTTTAGAGTTTAAACCAGAAAGTTTAGAATCTTACGATGACCATACTTTTAAAATTGCTATTAAACTTTTACCAGATCTGGCTAAAAAGTTAAAAGGCAACATCTTTAGATTAGGTTTTAATTTTTTGCACGAATTTTGGCTAATTTTTACCAAGGGCATGCCTAAGCTGGTAATACTCGCCGAATTTTCGAGTGACACGGCTGATATGGCCTATAAAAAAACAAAAGCTGCCGAGAAGGCTTTGGTAGAATTTAAGTTAGATACAAAAATAACTTTGCCCGGATATGATACAGAAAAATATTGGGTAATTAGAAGAGAGAGTTTTAATTTTTTGCGTCAGAAGATTAGAAACCTAAAAACCGCTCCTTTTATAGACGATATTATTGTAAATCCAGATTATCTACCAGAATTTTTACCGCAACTTTACAAAATTTTAGATGAATATCCGATAATTTATACAGTAGCGGGGCATGTAGGGGATGGAAATTTCCATATAATACCTTTAATGGATTTAGATGATCCAAAAACAAAATCATCGATACTTAGTATAAGTAGACGAGTATACGATTTAGTTTTAAAATTTAATGGTTCCATTACAGCCGAACATAACGATGGTTTAATACGGGGTCCATATTTAAAGCAGTTTTTTGGTAGCGAGGTTTATAAAATATTTGAGGATTTAAAAAATATATTCGATCCAGAAAATATTTTTAACTCGGGTAAAAAAATCGGATCTAGTTTGGAATATGCTTTAAAACATTTCGACTCTAATCAAAAAAGTTAAATGAAATCAAAAATATTCTTTTTAACAACCTTTGTTTTTTTAATTGCTGGTAGTATTTGGGCACATTATTCGGATTATAAAAAGACAGCAAATTCTTCGGAGGAAGAGTTTATAGAAAACACATTAAAAGATTTGGGTTACCCATCTTATGCTAGTGCTAGTTCTGCTTTTAGACCTGCTTCGGGAGAAGTTTATTTACCTATAAAGAATTTTTATAAAAACCAAACCGTTAATCCTTTCGGAGTTTATCGCAACGGCAGGTTTGTTGGTTATCATTCCGGTGTAGATATTGAGGTTGATCCAGAGGATTTAGATAGAGAGATTCCTGTTTATGCTATATACGATGGGGAGGTTATTAAAGTTAGCTATGCGGGTGGTTATGGTGGGGTAGTGGCAATAAAACATAATTTTGAGGGTAATAAAGATTTAACCAGTATTTATGGCCATTTACGTTTA
>CALRHC010000006.1 GCA_943359335.1 Candidatus Yanofskyibacteriota bacterium | reverse complement strand
TCAGCTATAGCTATGGCCGAAATAATTAATTGATACAAACCATATTCATATACGCTTAAAAAATAAACAATCAAAAAAGAACTTAAAGACACAGCAAAATAAGTAGAAGTAGTCCAGAACCCAGATTTAATCTCGCCTTCTATAAATTTTTCTAAAAAAGAATATGTCTTTGTCATTTTTATGTCGAGATAAAATTAATTAATTTATTAACTAATTTCTCTAAACTATGTTGATCAACAACTATCTTACGCAAACAGTCTCGTAGTAATAATCTTTCGTCTCGTTTTAAATCTATTATCTTTTGTATCTTATCAGCTATAACAGTAGGTAAATAATCTTTAAAAATTAACAAATTAGCAACTGATTCTGAAAAAATACTTAAAAAAACTTTATTGGTAACTAGCACCGGCAAACCGCAAGACATTGCTTCTAATATTGTCTTATCAAAACTTCCAGATGGAGTAAGGTTTATAAATAATCCAGTATCATTATAAATATTCACAACCTCACGATTAGAAACAGAATCTTTAAAAATAACCCTGCCCAAACCAACAAGTTTTCTAGCTTTTTCCTTTATATCTTCGTAATATTTTATATCCCTTTTCGAATCAGACGGAGAACCAACTATTAAAAGGGTAAAATCTATACCTCGTAAATACAAGATTTCAATAGCTTCTATTAAAAATTCAATCTTCTTAATTGGCGATATACGCCCCAAAAATAAAAGTTTGTTACTAACGCTAGTAGAAAAATCCTTAGGCTTAAAAACATCAATGTTTATACCCACGGGCATTATTATTGTTTTCTTGTTTTTACCAAAAAAAGACTGCGGCGAAGTGCAAAAAACTTTATCAGAAAAAAATACAGCTGTTCTCGCCATTACATTACCCATTGGATGGTTGTACCATAAAAATATTTTTTTGCCAGCCAACTTCCAAAAAAGACCACCTAAAGCAATATAAATTGGGTTCATATGCACAAAAACACTTTCATATTCGTTTCTTAATAGCCATATATATTTGTAGAACCTATAAATATATTTTATTCGACTCACGCCGTCCTCCTTACCCAAAGAAAAGACTCCAATTTTTTTGTCTAAATTACACTCTCCTTTATAAAGACATATAATATTTAACTTATCCGTCTTCTTTCCTAACTCTTCTGCCCAGCTGTGATACACACCTAAAACATCGTCGTTTCTGTCTATTTTTTGAGTTATAAATAAAACTTTTTTCATTTGTTATTTTGTAGATAAACAAGAAAGCCAAGAAGCTTTTAGTAAATTAAGATATTCTTCCTTTGAATTATATAAGCTAAACGAACTTTCTTGTTCTTTTAAAACAATCTCTTTTTTTTCTGGGTTCTTAATTAAATCAATTATATTACTAACTAAACCTTTATAATCACCCACCACAGACACAGCCCCAATAGAAATACCGACATCTGTCATTACTACAGGTAAACCAGCTGCAGTTGCCTCTATAGCAGTCATACCATAACCCTCATAATTAGACGTTAATAAAAATAAATCTGCAGTTTTATAGTATGAATTCAAATCATTAGACCAAGGTTCGAAAAATACGAAATTTTGTAACTTGCAATTTGTAACTTGTAACTTCAGCCTCGCACACTCTAGACCATTGCCAACTATTAAAAGAAGTGCCTCCGGATTTATTTTAATTATTTCGGTCATAGCTTCTATGGCTAAACCAATATTTTTTTCCTTGGTTAACCTAGAAGCCATTAATATTATAAATCTACTTGGGTATTTTTTACGTAAATCTATATTTAACGGAGCACCTTTTATCTTTTGGGTATCTATAAAAATAGGCAATACTGCTATCGCAGAATTTTCAATTTTCAATTTACAATTTACAATTAAAGACTTTTTAATACGTTCCGAAACAACACGAACCCCATCCGCTTTAGTTACCAACCATTTAGCTAAAACTACACGTGTTTTATTTTTTAAAGATTCCTGCCAAAAATATGGACTTAAAAAATCAGTATGTACCTGTAATTGCAAAGGAATTTTGAGCTTATGTTTTAAAAAATAACCAACAAGTCCATTTTCAAATGGATCTTGGCATGTAACCAACCAGCCTTTCAAATCTTTATTATTTTTAATTATCGATTTAGCGATACTGTAAGTTTTAAACCCAAATAGTGAACTTGATGGATAAACGAAAATATTATCTATTATCTTATTTTTAAGATCTTTGTTTTTTGTTTTAACGATAACGTGTAAATTATTCACTAACTTACCATATTCAAAAATACGCCCGGAAACATCCGAGCCTTCTTTAAAAATATTTTCATCTGTCGATATCATCAATATATTCATGTCATTTTTCTAAAACAAAAAATAATCTGTAACCATCTAAAACTGGCCTTATTTTTTTAACCGATTTAAAATTATTTTTTAATATTTTTAACACTTTTCCCAATTTATATTTAAACCCATCTATTTCCCAATAATGCTGACCAGAAGACTCTATCCCGCCAAACTTTAGAGGAATCCTAAGTAAAAAACTTATTAAATTTTTCTTAAATATTGTCCTTATACCAGGGAATCTAAAAACAAACTCGAAACCGGTAGATCTGTACGGCAAAGAAATAAGAACATATTTAGAACTTATTCTTTTCATTTCTAAAAGAGCCTTTTCGAAATCGTGGAAAGATAAGTGTTCCAAAACTTCAAAAGCGGTAACTACTTTAAAACTATCAGGTTCTGCGGGAATACTCCTTATATCGGCCACATAATCAGGGTTAAGGTCTTTATCGAAATCACAGGTAAACATGCTAAAACCAGCCATTTTGAGGTAATTAGAACCTATTCCTGCCCCTACCCCCACCTCTAAAACCCTGTCTTTGGCCTTATCTGTAACAAGCTTAGAAATTAGGTCTATTTGGTAAAAATACGAAATAAACCTATCTAAATTATTATACTTTGGCTTAAAATAATGGCTTCTATTTTTTTGTGTTTTGAATTCCATTTTAAAATAATTTTATAAGTTCGTTTAAAGTATTTTCTATAGAAAAATTTTTCGATTTTTTGATAGCATTTTCCGAAATTTTTTCTTTGAACAAACTATCTTTATCTATTTTTTCTATGGCATTTATTAACTCTTTCTTATTGTTTGGCTCAACCAAAACACCATCAACATTGTTAGATATAATTTCACTTAAATTTCCTATATTAGTTGTGATAACGGGTAAACCTAAGCTCATAGCTTCTACCACCTGAAAAGAAAAACTTTCAAAAGACGTATTTAAAACAAAAACTTCCGCTTGTTTTAATAATTCCAAAACTTTTTCTCTTGGAATCGATCCTTTTAATTCGGCTCTGGATTCTAATTTGAGATTTGATATTTGATATTTGAGGTTATTATATTCTGGCCCATCTCCAACTATAACAAGCTTCCAATCTGGTAAATCTATCATCATTTCTATGACCATATCAAAACCCTTCCACGGCACTAATCTCCCAACCGATACAATTGTTTTTGGTTCCTTCTTTATCTCTTGTCTCTTGTCTTTTGTCTCTAGATTAATGCCATTATATATTGTGATTACTTTGTCTTTGTTTTTAACCCAGTCCTTAATTAAATCTCGAAAATAATTACTCGGAGCTATAACGATATCGGCATTATTTACAACAAACTTCTGGACACTTCTTAAAAACTCTACTCTGAAACCATATTTTTTATTTTGAAAATCATCTATAGAATCTTTGACTCCAAAACGTTGAACCGACTGCTCCCAAACATAATCTCCTGGTACGCGTATTAATAACCTTTTACAAGCTAACTTGGCAGCTAACAAGGCCGGCAAACCAGCACTTATTGTATCTTGAACCAAAACAACATCACTCTTAATAGCCTTAAAGAAACACCTATAAAAGAAAAATATGTGTCTGATACCTTTAGGAATTGATCTTGAGATGCCGCTCTTACCATAAGTTACAACGTCCACGGAAATACCCTTCTTAGGTAACTCATCTATCAACAACTTTGCGTAAGTCGCTGGTCCGCCAATATCCGGTGGATATATTCCTGTAGCTAAAAGTAATTTCATTTTATGCAATAAATATAAAACCCAGCCGTAGTAGAGCGCGATTCTGTTTTAAATATTTTATCTAAAAAATAAGCCGCTGGTTCTATGAATCTTTTTAGCTTAGCCTGAAAAGGCATAAAAAACATCATAGCTCTAAAGTAACCACCTTGTTTTTTAATTTCTACTTTAGAAAAATCTTTAAATAGATCTCTTAGTGCTGTTTCTGTAAATCTATAATAATCTTCATATATGCCATTACGAGCATGATAGGGATAAATAAAATGAGTATACGCCAAAACCTTACCTTCTGGTTTTAATATTCTAAACATCTCGTCTACAGCCTTAGCTGGGTTATGTAAATGCTCTAATACCGATAGACATAAAACACCATCTACCGCACCCTCGTTGAGGGGTATATTATGTATGTCGCCTAATATGTCTGGCTTATAGTGATTACTTACATCTAAAGTTTTAAAATCAACCCCTTTAAACCACTCCCTATATTTAGCCATATATTTTTGAAATGGTCGGCCACCACCAGCGTCTAAAACAATTTTACATTTAGCTAGTTCTTTCAACTTTTCTTCAAAGAATATTAAATGATCATATTTCATAAAGTATTTTTTTAATGTTATTGGCAATTGTATCCCACGAATATTTTTCAAAGACTAACCTCCTACCATTTTCGGCTATATTTTTTGACTGTTCAGCATTATTTAAAACCATTTCAATCGTTTTTGCCAAACCTTCTGCATCATCTGGTTTAACAATAAAACCTGTTTCTTTATCTTTTAAAAAATCTGCTATACCACCTATATTTGTACCAATAACTGGTAAGCCAGCCGCCATAGCTTCTAAAAAAGAATTACCTAACCCTTCGGAACGAGAAGCGCGCACAAAAAGATCTGCTTTATATAAGTAACTAGGTATTTCTTCAGGACTAACATGTCCCACCAAACTTATATGATCAGCAACATTTAAATCTTTAATTAACTGCTCTAATTTTAATCTATCTGGTCCATCACCAACAATAAAAACTTGTAACTTGTAACTTGTAGCTTGTAGCTTTGCAACTGCACGAATGAGAATATCAACACCATTCTTATAAACCAACCGCGATGTAGTAATAATAATCTTGGAGCTTGGAACTTGAGGCTTGGAACTTATTTGTAATTTGGAATCTGGGATTTGGAATTTTTTTAAATCTACTCCATTCGGCACCACCTCCACCGGACACTTCGCTCCGTATCGGCGAGCAAAATCGGCCAAATAATTGCTAATAACCTGAATATAATCAGCTTTTTTAAATATTTGTTTCCATAATGGATATAAAATTCCCACTCTCTTTAATATATGTTTTTCGGAATCTCCCTCTTGAAGTGTTAGTAAAAAATTAACTTTTGGATTTAATATTTTAAAAAATAAAGCCCCAAAACCGGCATAAGCCGCCATAATAGACCAGATAATTTTATATGGGTTTTCTTTGTTTAATTTTCGAGCCAAAAACACAGACTTGAAAGGAAAAAATAATTTGCCCCCACCAACTCTAAAAACATTTATATTGCCTAATTTTTCTTTTAAAGCCTGTTTCTTATTAAACCTTAAAGTTACTAAGTCAAAATCAAAAGAACCGCCCAAGCGATCTGCGATCTCTTTGACGGCTATTTCGGCTCCCCCCACAAGCGGAAAGTAAGCTAAAGAAAATATTAAAACCCGTGGCTTATGCATCTATATAAGTATAACTAAACCCCACGAGCAAAGATAACCCGTTATTTTAAGCGGTTTATTTCGTCTTGAATACCAGCTGTATTAGGCTCCATCTTTAGAACTTCTTCGTAGTATTTTACCGCATTAGCTTTGTCACCAATATCTCTATAGTAAGTGGCTAAGCTTAAAACCAAATTAACATCTTTTATTACACTCATACCTTCTAATAAAACCTTTGGCGTTTCTGTTTTCTTCTCTGTATAAACACTCTTATAGAAATCAGCAAGGTTCATATAGTAAGCCGACTGGTAAGAATCATTAAACAGTCCTCTTTTAAAATTAAGTTCTGCTTTAGAATTATTGTTTAAATAAAAACCATAAAGATTGCCCAAGTTGACAAAAGAAAGACTATTGTTTGGATACAGAACACCGGCATATTCCCAAGCGTCACGCGCACCCTCATAATCGTTAAAGAATTTCTTTATACCACCCAAAGCAATCCAGTCATCAACGCCTCCGTCTCCTACAGGCTTTTCTGAAAGCAAAGAGGCCAGAGTATTCAAATCTACTTTATTTTTTTCTATTAAATCTTCGGGAGCACTAAACCCTTTTCCAAAACGAACTTCATTTAATGGCCTACCAGTGTACTTTGGAATATTAGAACCAGAAATAGGAGTGTTTTTAATTTCTATTTTCTTCTCTTCGGTTAATTTAGAATTATCTTCTTTTATATATTCATTTTTTATTTCTTGATCTAAACTGTTAACTGAATCTTTCTTATAGTAAAAAAAGGCACCAAAAATCACTCCGATAATTATTAGTAAAATTAATATTATTTTAATATTTAGCTTAAACATAGAGCGTATTCTAATATAAAAAACATAAAAAAACAATCCCCTCACTCAATTTGAGTGAGGGGATTTGTTTCACTAGCTTACTGTATCGTTAAATACAGTCACAAGCGCTAGATTACGGAGAAAGGGTTTCGGTTGTGCCAACATCAGAGTTAGCTAAACCAGGAACCAAGTAACCATTAAACCAGTCATACGTGTTTATAGACATCGTAGTATTGGTTGAGTTACCAGACCAAATAAAGTCATCGTCATCCCAAGCATCAACATTAGAAGCTGTTGTAGCAAAGATATAACGACCAGTACTGGAGTTATCGCCGATAGAAGTTAAATCATTAGTTGTTCCGAGGTCAGCATAAGCAACATTGTTCAAACTGGCAAATGTAGCGTCTCCCATCATCTTTGTAGAGATTTGAGGTGATGTTGTTGAACTACCAGTAATAGTTGCTTTAAAAGCAAAGTATCTGGTTTCACCAGCAGGAACTCTAACAGCTTCAGCTGTAGAACCTTGTGTGCTATCGGAAGGATTGAATGTAACATCAATCAATGAAGGCACAATGTTTGCTGCTACATCGTTATCAGGAGATCCTTGAGCATCTTCATTGGTTGTAGCATTAGCTAGACCACCTTGGTTCAAAAGACCACTGTTGTCGTAAGAACCGCAAGAAGCAGTAGAAAATCCAGAATCAGAATAACAATATACTTGGAAAGTATGCGCTCTGAACGTTGATAGAGAACCAGTATTGTTCTTAGGATCAGTAAAGTTTTGAGTTGACGTAGAAACATCAAACGTAAACTTGTATAAACTTATACCATTCGTACCAGCAGGAGCAGTAACTTTAAACTGGTAAAGGTTCTTAGCTGTACCATCAGACAATTTGTTTGAAGATAAAGCTACGCGTTCAACTGTAGGAACTGCCTTTGCAATTCTAGCACCGTTAACTGCTGTATCAGAACCAGCTGCATACAAAGCAGTACCGGAAGAAGACCCAACACCTTTCAAACCTCTAGAAGCTTCGTCATCTGCAGAAGAGGCATCATAGTTAACAACTATTAAATGGCCAGGGTATGCACTAGTAACTGTACCAACACTACCAACATCGGCTTTAACAGTAATTAATAATTGACCATCCTTGGCAACAGAATAATCACATGTAACATCGTTACATGTAGCACCCCAAGTTGTTCCAAATGTGCTTGTAGCATAATCGGAACTTGTAAATGTAGCTTCACCAATTTTTTTAGCACCATTCCATAAACTTACTTTTGTAATATCGGAAGGTGTGTTAGAAGCCATGCCATCACCAGCACTGGTAGAAGTAGCCATCTGCAAACCCATTCTTTCTAAGCGAACATTTTCGTAGGTAGCAGTAACTCTAATAACACCTACTGTTTGATCGGTAGCACCAGCCTGTACCCATTTAAGAGCAGGGCTAGATGAATCCAAAGCAACAGCTAACGAACCACCACTCTGTATAGTCATAAGTTGACCAGTAGCAGTTGTGATTGTTTCTGTAACAGCTTGACCAGAAGTCATACCTGTGGATGTTATTGAACCAGTGGCGTTTGTTATACCAAAGGCAAATGTACTTGTTCCAGCTGTAGCATCAGAATCTGTATTGCCTTTAACATTACACTTTACCGTAACTGTTTTAACAGTTCCCTTAGGTGTAATTAAACCGGAATCCAAACTAAATGTCATATCGTCACCAGTTGTCCAAGTTGTGCCTGGGCTATTGGTGTTAGCTCCTGTTGTAAGAGCAGTTGTTCCATCGTATAACACACAGCTTTGAAGCTGGTCTGCAGAGTTAACACTCGAAATGTTTAAGTCTGGTTTAAACAAAGTTGTTCTAATATCTTCGCCGGAAGAAGAAGCATCAAAAATGTAATTAGCAAATAGGAAGCTATTTGAACCAGTTACAACATTTTGTGCAGATGGAGTAGGGGAAACAGTAATCGTTAAGGAAGCAGCTTTTACAGTCATTGTATTAGCTGTAACAGCAGTAGTAGGAGCAGGAGTAATAGAATTACCTGTTACTTTACCTCTTACTGTAGACCAATCAGAACTTGGAGTTGTAGAAGCAGCAATTGTATCGTTCGTTAACAAGTCGGTACCTAACTTACCCTTAATGGTGTATGTATTTGTACCAATTGGGAAGGTAACGGTGTCTGTAAACTGAATAGCATTATTGCCACCAGCTGTACCATCTACTGGACCCGCAACAACATTACCATTTTTATCTACCAAGGTAATACTGGTTATATCGTTAGTGTCTGTAGAACCTCCTGTTCCAGCAGATTCCACTAAGGAAACATCGAAGTTCATAGAAGCAACCGATATTTCTTCACCTTTAACTTCTACATCGAACCCTGCCAAAACTTGGTTAGACAAGTTTACGGCAACATTTGTAGCAGAAACTGTGTTTGCTTTTGTAACATTAATTGTTCCGTTAGAAATTGTTACTTCATAACCATCGTAGTTAGGGTTAGCAGCTTGGAACGAACCATCATCGTTTGTAGCAGAACCACCACTATCAGTAGCAGAAGGCAAAATGTCGTAACCATATGTTTTACCAGTAGCTTTAATATCTGCATATCTGTATAAATCGAAGTCTGAACCACGACCAGAACCACTTACGATATCTCCCTTAATATAGATATCTTTTGATTCTCCTTTGATCAAGTTCATACCGCTTGTACCGAACATAGCAGTGTAATACTTACCATCGGAAGAAACTGTATTGCTGTAACATTCGCCACCATCAACACATGTTTGGACATTAGCTAAATCGCTAGCAGAAGCAGAACCCGACTGGTTAAACCTTATAGATTTAACAGTTAGATCTTCTTGTGAACCAGCAGAAAGCTTAATAGAACCAAAAGTGTAACCAGACAAACCAACTTCTTTTGTTGGGCTTGAACCAGGTTCACGTGAACCTGTAGATAAGGTTAATGTACCAACACTCAATGTAGAATTGATTGTCATTCCATTACCTGTTATTGGCAACGAACCATTAACCGTAGCAGAACCAGCATCAACAGCTACCAAAGTTAATGTGGCAACCTGACCAGCGTATGCATCTTGGTTGCTGTCGGAGTCACCAGCCAATGTTATGGCTTTGGTTGTTCCGGCTTTAACAACGAAAGAATCGTTTAATACGGCTTGGTGGTTGGAATTTAAAGTTTTGGATGTACCAATTCTTGTGCCTGTTTCATCGAGTAAAATTACTCCGCTAAAAACAGCATCTTGCGATTGACCAGTTCTTTCAACTGTTACCGATTTCACTGTGATGTCGCCATCAGAAGAAGCGGTAAAGTTTACTTTCGTAAATGGTCTTGAAGCAAAATTTTCACCAAACAAACCGGCTGCGGCTGTGTCTGAAGCCATAGAAACTGTTAAACCAGTTCCGGATGGCGTAGTTGGTGTAGTAGGGGTAGTAACAACAGAACCAGCAACAGCAACATATTTAGCCCTAGAAACAGCACCGAAATATCCGACGGCTGGACTAACACCATTGGCAGATTGCCAAGCAGCAACTGCAGCTTTGGTAACGTTACCAAAGTATCCAGTAGCTGTACCACTAAAATTACCAGTGGATTTTAAATAATTTTGTAAACACGTAACGTCGTCGCCTCGTGCGCCAACAGTTAACGATCTAGTAATGTTGCAAGCAGTAGTGCCAGCAGTAGAACTAGAACCACTTAGTGCATTTAACTGTGCTGTCAAAGACTGAATCTGAGCCATTAAGGCTGCGATCGTCTCGGCAGTTGTAGCTGCACCAGCAGTAGGAACGCCTACGAGCCAAGCAAAAGTTGTTACCATCAAACCGAAAGAAACAACTTTGCTAGCTAGCTCACGGCGCTTGCTAGTAAAATAACTCATTTGTTTTTCTCCTTTTTTGGTTCAGATGCGCCTAGACACCCCTGTAAAGAAGTCCCTAAACATATCCAAACCTCTTAATTAATTTCTAAAACTTACTTATAAATCTAATAACTATCAATCGGAGCCAAGTCCTTTTCCCAAAAAGGGAACCGACCCGACTTTCTAACTCCATAAAACCAAAACCTAATTGGATATAGAGTATTCATTCAAAACTGAATAATAAACCTTTAAGAATTTCTGTGTATCGGATAGATATTCAATTGTTAAAGGGCTTTGCCTTTCAACATTTCTCATTCATCACGATCCTTAATTCGTAACCTAACTAGTATTTTTAAGGTTATGAATTAAGAACCACGATCCTAACTTTTTAAAACAACGTCCCAAAAAACAACAAAATAGCCTTTTTACTGGCCCTGAGGTGTTTATTTGGGTAAATTCATAGGTTATGCTTGCTTAGCTTACCTTGGGGTATTTTACGCGTCTAACCAGTCCTCTGTCAATAATTTCTTATTAAACATACTAACTTGATTTTTCTGTCAAAATACGTTTCTTTACCAATAAAGTAAACAAAACAACATCAAGTTTCTGAACCGCTTATTAACAGGGAACCCCTGAACTTATGTTTAATGTCATTATAGCACAAAGAAAAACCTGTCTAGTTTGTGCAAACTGTGGAAAAAACTAAACTCTAACCAACATTAAGTTGTACAGAATCCGCCAAAGCTTTCTTCGATAGGAGACGTAATAAAATAACAAAACTTAATGCCAATTTGAATAATTGTCTCACACAATTTTATGCAAAAGCGGAACAAAAACAAATGGCGTAAAACCTATTGAATTTCAGGGTACTATGTTCAAACAATACTACCACAAAAAACAAAACCATAAAACGACTTACGTTGTGGAAATCCCTCCGACCTACGTCGGAGGGATTATCTTATTTAATAGAGATTTCTTCTTTGTTGTTTATATCGGCTCTAAAGCTTTTTTCCACCCTAGAAACATCTTTAGATTCTAAAAGTCTCTGGGCTAGGGGATTAAGAATTAAAGTTTGTATTAGCCTCTTTAATGGCCTTGCCCCATATATAGGATCATACCCTTTTTTTGCTATATGTTCTCTAAGTTCAGCAGAAACCTTTAGTTTAATACCTTTATCAGCCAATCTCTTTTTAACCTCCTCTAGTCTTAAATCAATAATTTTCTCTATTTCCTCTTTACTTAAAGCTTTAAAAATTATTATATCGTCTAACCTATTCAAAAACTCTGGTCTAAAATGTCTTTTTAGAGTTTCCATTATCTTTGCTTCTACTTCCTTAACTTCGTTTTCTTGGGCATTACCATCATTATGAGAAAAACCAAGCCCGTGGTATTCGTGTACAATTTCTGTTCCCAAATTAGACGTCATTATAATAATGGTATTTTTAAAGTTAACTTTTCTGCCCTTTGCGTCCGTTAAATGACCATCATCTAAAACCTGAAGTAGTGTGTTAAATACTTCCGGATGTGCTTTTTCTATTTCATCGAAAAGAATAACGCTATATGGCTTTCTACGTACTTTTTCGGTTAATTGCCCACCTTCTTCATAACCAACATATCCTGGTGGCGAACCCACTAACCTACTTACGGCATGGCGCTCCATATATTCCGACATATCCACCCTAATTAACGAATTAGCGTCATTAAACATAAATTCCGCAAGGGCTTTGGCAAGCTCTGTTTTCCCTACGCCAGTTGGACCCAAAAATATAAACGATCCTATTGGTTTTGTGCTTTCGTTTAAGCCAGTTCGAGCCCTTCTTATGGCGTTCGATATAGCTTCTACAGCCTTTCTTTGGCCTACCACTCTTTTTGCCAATTCTTCTTCCATTCTGGTAAGTTTTTTAGATTCTTCTTCTAAAAGGCGATTAGTTGGAATTCCCGTCCATCGGCTAACAACCTCGGCAATATCGTCCTCACCAACTTCTTCTTTTAGTAATCTATTTGTTTTTTCTAGTTCGCCAAATTTTTGAGAAGAATCTTTAACTGTTTTTTCTAGTGCAGGAATCTCCGAATATCTAATTTCGGCAACACGTTCCAACTTACCTTCTCGTTCTGCAATTTCAGCCTCCCCTTTTAAGCGTTCAATTTCTTTTTGAGATTGGCGCATTTTTGTAATAAGTTCCTTTTCACGCAACCATTGGGCCTCTAAAACTTGGAACTTCTCTTTTAGATCAGCCAATTCGTGTTTTATTTTCTTTTGTTTTTCGTTTGTACCCTTTTCTTTCTTTAATGCCTCTTTTTCTATTTCTAACCTACGCAATTCACGGGTTAGCATATCTAATTCATCCGGCATCGAATCTATTTCCATACGCAAAGCCGAAGTAGCTTCATCTATTAAATCTACAGCTTTATCTGGCAAAAAACGGTCCGATATATAACGTTGCGATAATTCCACAGCAGCAACAATAGCGGCATCAGTAATACGAACCCCATGATGCACTTCATATTTTTCTTTAATACCACGCAAAATTGCTACGGCATCTTCTTCGGAAGGCTCGCTAACAACTATTGGCTGGAACCTACGTTCAAAAGCTGGGTCTTTTTCTATATATTTTTGATATTCTTTTAAAGTTGTAGCTCCAATTGCATGAAGTTCTCCGCGTGCTAAAGGTGGTTTTAATAAATTAGAAGCATCTATAGCCCCCTCAGCACCACCAGCACCAACCATTGTATGAAGCTCATCTATAAATAAAATTATTTTTCCTTCAGCCCTATTAACCTCTTTTAATATAGCTTTTAATCTTTCTTCGAATTCGCCACGAAACTTTGTTCCAGCAATTAAGGAACCAATATCTAGCGAAACGACTTCTCTATCTTTTAAACTTTCTGGAACATCACCAGAAACAATTCTTTGAGCCAAACCTTCTACAATAGCTGTTTTGCCTACACCAGCTTCACCAATCAAAACCGGATTATTCTTGGTTCTACGGCTTAATACCTGCATAACACGCCTAATTTCGGCGTCTCGCCCAATAACTGGGTCCAATTTTTCGCGTCGTGCCAAATCGGTTAAATTACGAGTATATTTTTCTAAAGCTTGGTAAGTTTGTTCGGGTTCGGGTGAAGTTACTTTTTCTTCGCCTCTAATTTCTTTTAGTGCACGCAAAATATGATCACTTTTTACACTTCTCTCCTCTAAAATTTGTTTACCGCGCGAAGGCACTGTAAGCAAGGCCAAAAGTAAATGTTCGGTGGAAACATATTCATCTTTAAATTTAGCTGCCTCTTTTTGAGCTTGTTCAATTATTAGGGCTAAATCTTGGCTTAAAAATAACTGAGAAACTCCTCCGCCGATAACTTTTGGTAACTTATTTAGTTCTTGTTCTAATATTTTTTCTATAGCAGAAACATCTACCTCTATTTTTCTTAAAATGGTAGAAACCAAGCCTTCTTCTTGCCTTAATAAAGCCAAAAGCAAATGCAGAGAATTAATTTGTTCTCCTCCTTTTTCTTGGGCTATAAAATGGGCTTTCTGAAAAGCTTCTTGTGCTTTAGTGGTAAAATTGCCGAAGTTCATAGTAGAATGTTAATTAGACTTAATTAATTGGGTTTATTATCACTACAACCTATAGAGTGATAATAGCATAACAGAGTATAATTAAGTCAAACTTTGCTAGCCCTAGTAGTTCAATGGATAGAACAGGACTCTTCTAAGGTCTTGATGGGGGTTCGATTCCCTCCTGGGGCACCAAAACAAATAAGCACGCTCCAATTGATAAATTGCCCGAAAAGCTATAAACTATAGGCCATAAGTATCATGGAGGCATTGGTGTAGTGGTAACACGGCAGGTTGTGGACCTGTTGTCATGGGTTCGAGTCCCATATGCCTCCCAGTATAAGCACATCAAAGTATTGATGTGCGGTGGGGCGAGAAAACCGGACGCCGACGTTGCCGTCGGCGGAGGTGGGGTCGCGAGTCGCCGTAGGCGAACTTGTGACCGAGTCCCATATGCCTCCCAAATCTATTTCTGACCCCTTTCTCCCATTATTCCCATTTACCCCTTTTATGTATTTGATTCGCAAAGCAAAACCAGACGATCTACCAGAAATTTCCAAACTAAATTTGGAACTTTTTAAAATCCAGCACGAATTCGACCCTACTGCCAATTTAGAATGGACTTTTAGCCCAGATGGCCAAGAATATTTTAAAACAAGAATATCCACAGAAGACAGTTTTACAGAAGTAGTCGAAGATGAATCTGGCAAGCTTATAGGTTATATTTTTGGAACAATTTTTAAACGCCAACCATGGAGAATAGAAGGAAAATATGCGGAACTCGAAAGTATTTATATAAAACCAGAATACCAAGGAGAAAAATTAGGTTCACAACTAACAAATAACTTTATAAACTGGTGCCGCGAAAATAAGGTTAACTATGTTTCTGTTATACCATCGGCACAAAATGAAAGTGCTATTAAATTTTATAGAAAACTAGGTTTCTCCGATTACGATTTAGTAATGCACCTGGATTTAGGAAAATAGAATGACTTCAAAAGAGTTTTTAACAAACAAAAAGGTATTAGTTATGGGTTTAGGCCTTTTGGGCGGTGGTATTGCCACAACCAAATGGTTGGTTAAACATGGTGCCAAAGTTACAGTTACCGATCTAAAATCTCGCGCTGATTTAACTGGCTCTATAAAAGCTCTCGGATCAGTCGCCAAAAAAATTAAGCTAGTTCTAGGTAGACATAACGAATCCGACTTTAAAAATAACCAAATTATAGTTGTTAACCCCGCCGTGCCCAAAGAAAGCCTGTATTTAAAAATCGCCAAGGATTCTGGCGCTACTTTAGAAAACGAAGCCAGTTTGTTTTTCCGCTTTTGTAAAAATCCAACAATTGGTGTCACTGGCACACGTGGTAAAACCACCACAGTAAATTGGACACTTCACTTTTTAAATCAAAAATATCCAAATTCTGTTTTAACAGGAAACTCTTCCGATAGCCCAATGCTTGGTGTTCTAGATAGTTTAGACGAAAAAAGCCCTGTAGTAGTTGAACTTTCCTCTTGGCACTTAGAACTTTTACCAGCTTCCGAAAAAGCACCTCGTATTGCCGTTATAACCAATATTTACCCAGATCATTTAAATAGGTACAGAGACATAACCGAATATGCCCAAGCCAAAGCTAATATTTTTAAACACCAAACCAAAGATGATTTTTTGATTTTAAACAAAAAAAATTCTTGGACCAAGTTTTATTTAAAGCAAAAACCAACCAGCAAAATCATCTTTTCCCTTTCTTCCCTTTTGCCCCATTTATCCCATTTCGACATCGGCGAACATAACATAGAAAACTTAAAAACAGCTTCCCTCGCCGCTAATTTGGCTGGCGTAGATTGGAAGCTAATTAAAAAAGCAGTAAAAACCCTGCCTCAAATAAAGTTTAGGCAAGAAATTATTTTAAAAGATAAAAATTTAACAATTGTAAACGATACAACCGCAACTTCGCCCGACGCCACCATTGCGGCATTAAATAGGTTTAGCAAAGATGAAGTTGTTTTAATAACCGGTGGCACCAGCAAAAACCTAGAATTTAACGATTGGGCAAAATCCGTTAAAAAATATATAAAACCAGAAAACCTTTTCCTTTTAGACGGCTCGGCTACAAAAAAAATGCTGGATTCTCTTAGTGAAAAATATTTTAAAAAAACTCGACCTCAACTTTTTATAGACTTTTACACACTTTTGACGTCTGCTCTAAAACATGCAAAATTAACTAAAGGCAAAAAAATATTGCTGTTTTCGCCTTCGGCCGCTTCGTTCGAAAAATTCAAGAACGAATTTGATCGGGGCGAAAAATTCAACCAGTTCTTTAAAGAAAGGAGCTAAGTCGTGAAAAATAGACTCGAAGAAGCTTATTTAATAGCTAGTTCGAACCATAAACCATTACCACCTGAAACAACACCAACACAGCTAGCCGAGCTGGCCATCGAAAGCCTGGCTGGTTCAAATATTCATCCTGTCGGCATGATTGCAGAATGCAGACAAATAATTCTGGATGATCCCAAAATCAGACCAGAGATTCGAGACTTGGCCGATGAAATGCTCCGATAAACCAACATCACTCCGATACCAGATCGGAGTGATTTTTTAATACGAATATGAATCTACCAAAAGCCCATTGGAATCATATAAATACAAAGTATCATCTAAATCGTCCAAAATTTCCCCGTTACGGCCCAAATAAATTTTCCACTTACCCAAGTAAAAATCTGCTTGATTTTTAGATCTCTCTACGCACGATTGATAGTTATAATTTTTAGTAATAAATTCTCGGCAAGAAGGCTCGTTAATAAAGCTAAAATATTCTAACCTAGGTTCGCGGCATGAATTAATACCATTAAGATATCTTCTGCATTCTATGCCGTAACCATTGTAATCCGACGAACTTGGCAAATTACACCTACCTCCGCCAGACAGAGTATCATAACTCTCGAAAGAACCTTCAATATACCCATCGCAAGAATTTTCTTGAAAATTTACACTTATAGGACTTCTCTTTCCAACATAAACATCGGCTGTACCACCCTTATTTAAAACAATATTATCCGTCGCATTTAAATCTCTAGGATTATATATTCTCGAAGCTTTTCCAATTTCGAACGAATTACTAAAACGTTTTGTTTTTAAAGTCCAACCAGAAATGTTTACACCTAAATCGCTAGAACGGTTAACAATAGATATTTTTTCGTAATTAGGTTTACCAGAAGTTCCTCTATAATTAACATTACTTAATTTAATCTTGCCAAAATGATCCGAAACATTTACCAAAAAAGTTCTGGTAATCGCCGTGTTATCGTACTCACCTTGAGAATTTTTAGCACGAGCCAAAAGAGTATAAGTTTTTTTACCAGAAGGAAGGTTATAAGTAACCTTGCTGCTAACCGCTCGCCAACCCGTGTCGTAACCAATTAACCAAACATCAAAATTTGAAGTCTTTTGAAACGGTAGAACCTGCCAACCGTCTAAAACAAATTCAACCTTAGTACTTTGAATCGTACCGTTTTGTTCCGGCCCACCCAAGATAACAGTTTCCATCGGGCTAAAAAATATACCTGTTTTTACAGATTGCAATTGAGCTTGCCGGCTAGCCGGCAAAAAAACCGAAACCTTACCCCTTACTCTTTTCTTAATATCGGCAACTTTACCAGCCTCAACATAGGAAAAAGAAAAAACAAACAGCAAAAAAACAACTGCCAAAGGTGCTAGAATTTTATTTAATTTGATAAAGTTCGCAATCACACTTTTTATGCCGCGCCGTACAAACACCACGACCATAGTTAATTATTCTATAAGTATAACTAAACCATTCGTTTTTAGGAATTAGTTGCATTAAATCGCGTTCAATTTTTACCGGATCTTTCTCACGGGTAAAACCTAATTTTTGGTTTATGCGGATCATATGCGTATCCACAGCTATGCCATCCACAACATTATAGGCATTCCCCAAAACAACATTGGCGGTTTTGCGAGCCACACCAGGCAGAGTTAAAATTTCCTGCATTGTACTTGGAACTTTACCTTTAAATTTGTTTTCTATAATTTTTATGGCGCCCAATATATTTTTAGCTTTAGCCCTGTAAAAACCGCAGGAATGAATTAATTTTTCTAACTGGTTTTGAGATAACGCGCCAAAATCGGCCGCAGTTTTATATTTTTTAAAAATACTTTCGGTAACTTGGTTAACTTTTTTATCTGTACACTGCGCCGAAAGAATAACTGCAACCAAAAGCTGAACTGGATTTTCGAAATTTAATGCAATTTTAGCTTCTGGAAATTTACCCTTTAAAAATTTAATAACTTTAAGTATTCGCTTCTTTTTTTCTAGAAGCGTTTCTTTTTTAGTAAAATCTTGAGCAAAATCTATAAAAGACATACAAAAAAACTATAACAAAAAGTATTTCTGCATCCTATACCTCCAAACATCGTCCCGAATAGCATCACGGAGATGACCAATTATACAATTGAGAGGACTCCGTGTCGCCTATTCGGGATGATGTCAAAAACACAAAAAACCTACAAAAACTAGGTGGATAAACATACTTGAAATGATATATAGCAGGTCTATAATAAAAGTGAACTTGGTGGTTGGAGGATTTTAAAAGTTTTAGCTCAAAATAATTGTTCTAGGGATTCCTAAATAGCGACTACGTGCTGATTCGTTCGGGCGTTGATCGTTGCGGAAACCCACCTATTAACTAGGCTGAACACACTTTTAAGATCCCAAACCAAGTTCACTAAAAAACCCGAGATATTAGTCTCGGATTTTTTAGTGTCTTAAAACCACTTACTCAAAAATCGTGCCGAATAGCATTCACGGAGATGATCACTAAATTATTGACGATAAACTTTGCTTAGGCAAAGTTTATACCATGTCGCTGCTCGGAGTGATTTTTAAAAAAATTAAAAAGTTAAATCTTCATCTGTTCGCTTATAATCGCAAAGCTCATCTTTTTTAAACCAGTATCCAATTTCATGTTTAGCTTCTTCTGGAGTTTCCGAAGCGTGCACAATATTATGCACACATCGCTTGTCACGATTAGCCGAAGCTGGTGAATCCACAGAATAATCCCCACGAATTGTTCCCATCTCGGCCGATGAAGGCATCGTGCTTCCTGCTAACTTACGAACCATATCTACCGCATGAACACCCTTTATAATCATTTTCACAACTGGGCCGGAAATCATAAAATCCAAAACCCAATTTCTAACCATTTTACCGATTTTATCAGCATCAGTAGTGCCTAATTCTTTTTTAGCATCGTAGCCATATTTTTCATATGTAGCTAAAGTTTTTTCGCCAATACGATGAACCCATTTAGCATCTTTAGGATAATGCCCATCTACTTTTGCACGTGTTGGTTTTTCCATGCCAAGCGCAATAATTTTTAAGTTTCTTTGCTCTATACGTTTAATAATTTCGCCGGTTAAACCACGCTTAACTCCATCGGGCTTAACCATTAAAAATGTTACTTCTTCTTTGGGGTGAAAATTGTTTGCCATATCGAAGCCCTGCTAGTGAATTTCCGATTTCTTTCTTTGGTTTTCCGAAGGAAAGCCTTTCGGAAATTCTACTACGGGGTTTATTTATTGAGTTAACATATTAACCGAATTTAAAGAATAAAAAAAGCCCCCGACTTTCGTCGAGAGCTATGTAAGTACTGCTTCATCTACTTCTTTTCGGGAATTCCCAGAAGGGCTCTGGTTATATCCAGAAGGCCAGCCATCTAATCAGACCACCGAATAAGATCTTCTTCCAAACTTTTGCAGTAAGTCTCCATGTCGATGATTCCTTCACCTGTAGGAATCTTGGCGACCATTCTTCCAGCATCTTTGACAACCTTGATCCTGTCCTCTATCAGACTCAAGGTTCCGGCAATATTCATCAGGCCGTCACCCCTAATTTCTTTTGCACGATCAGCCAACAATTGAAGTTCTTGAGGATTAGAACTCATTTTGTTCCTCCTTTTTGTGATTCGGACTATTTGTCCGAGGGTTAGTTTTGATTCAGTGATTCAAAATCCATGAGTGCTGTCTGAAAAGTTTCATCGAAAGTCTGGCTCCACTCTTCGTAAGCACCAGTTTCTTTCCAGACTTTTCTGGCTTCGTGCTCGGCGACATCAATCGCGCGACCACCGAAATCTGTTTCCTTCTTGGTATGTTTTGGCATTTAAGACTCCTATCTCAAAATACTGATGATGAGAATAACCACAACGAATCCCAGAAAAATCTCAAAGCCATATTCCTTGACCCACCACCTCCACACTGGCATAGCTAGTTTCTTCATAGCATCCTCCGATACGGTAAAATGTGAGTTTTTGTTAAGTTAAAGTACTATATAATAGTACCATATTATAATGGTAAAAGTCAAGACTTATAAACAGCCTTATTTATTGGTTATTCGCCCCATTAGAAACAGTCCGCCTCAAGCCCTTCGGGCGCGCAAAGCGCGGGGCGGGCATGGTTTCTAACGGGATTGATAAACAATGTCGCCCAACTGGTCGTTTCTAAAAACCTTAATTCCAAACTTATTTAACCTATTCAAAACCTGCGGCGTAGGGTGCCCATAAGAATTTTTACCTACTTGTATAATAGCTTCTTCGGGTTTGGCCACCTCCAAAAGTTTTTGCGATGTAGAAGTTTTAGAACCATGATGACCAATCTTAAGAACATCTACATCTTCTACAGAATTTGATTTGATGAGTTGCTGCTCCAAGAATTCTTCCATATCACCTGTTAACAGAAATTTTTTATTTCCTAAACTAAGTTCACTCACAACCATACTTTCGTGTATGCCTTTAAAATTTTTGCTTAGCGTGTTTTTTAACGGAGCCAATATTTTTAAAATTGGGTCTTTTTCGTAACTAATCAAATCTCCCGCTTCAGCCAAATAAACATTACTACCTTCATTTTTAAGTATGTTTAAAAAATCGCTGTAAACTTTGCTTTCATAATTAGCGCCTGCAAACATAAAGTTTTTAACGTTATAATCTTTTAAAACAGAAAGTAAGCCGCGCAAGTGATCGGCATGTGGATGACTTAAAATAACAAGTTCAATATCTTTGTCGTAAAAAGGAATATAGCGCGAAATTTTTGCCGAAACATCAGCCGATGGCCCAGCATCTATTAAAATTTGAATATCGCTCGGCAAAACCACCAACTGGCTATCGCCTTGGCCAACATCTAAAAATATTACTTTGGCTGTTTGATTTTCCTTTTCGAAAACAAACCAAAAAATTAAAACTGTAAGAAAAGTTAAAATTCCTAAAATAAAGCTTTTAGTTAACCGAATCATTAAGGTTGTGCTTTTCTAAGTATAACCAAAATAAATAAAGAAATGGATAAAAAATAAAAGTAATTAGGCCTGCTTTGCCTAAATTAATGCTTGCCCAGTTAAATGATGCAAAAAATTCCACAATTTTTATATTAGCCTTTAAAATAAGCCAAACTGGCCACAAAAATATTTGTGATAAATAGCTAGAAAAAGAAACTGCCACAAACCCCAAACCTAAAAACATTATAGGGTTAAGCATTGGCACCACAAAAATATTGGCAATTGGGCTTATTACCGAAAGCGTTCCAAAATTATATAAAATTACTGGCCAAGTTGTGGTTTGTGCCGCCATGGAAAGCACAACAAGTTCGCGCATCGGTTTTATAGGAATAAAAAACAAAATTCTATCCCAAAAATTTTTAAAATAAATAATGCCAATAACCGCTAAAAAAGAAAGCTGGAAGCCAATACTAAAAACCAAAAGTTTTGGGTTTAACGCCACCATAAAAAATGCGGCCAACATTATTGGCCGCCAAGCTTGCATTAACCGACCTTTATTTTTTGCCCAAAGTAAAAGTATGCCCATTATGCCGGCGCGTACTGCCGAAGCCGGCGAACCTACCAAAAATATAAAAGCTATTACCGCCAAAACCGCTACATAAAAAGCTTGGCGCCGCCACAAACCCAACCAAAGCCCAAAATTCATTATCATTAAAGCAATTATAGAAATATTCATTCCAGAAATTGCCAAAACATGCCGAGTGCCCGTTATGTTAAAATCTTCTTTAATTTTTTGCGAAACATCTTTTTCGTAACCAAAAACCATAGCATTAAAAAGGGCACCTTCGTTTTGCGGTAAAATTGATTTTGTGCGGTTAACCAAATATTCACGCGAAGTATTCCAAAAAACTTTTTCTTCCTTAGAAAAATCCTCTTTGTATGTTCCCGCTCTTAAAAAACCTAGCGCTGCAGAAAATAAAATAATAAAAAATAAAAACGACCTACCAGACCCGCCGAAAATTTCTAAAACCGAACAAATTATAGCGGCTAAAACTAAACCAAAAATCAACCAGAAAGAAAAACCTAAAATGGATTGAGCTAGTACACCTATTAAAAATCCAAAAGAAAGGCCCACTAGAGCTCTTGCTGATTTCATTACTTTAAAGTATAATCAGTTTTTGTTTTACAGCCTAATAAATATATAAAAATATGCTTTCAATGAACGATCTAAGGCCCGGTGTTTTGATAGATTTGGAGGGTGAACCCTACCAAGTTTTAGAATCTAACTTTAATAAAGTGGCTCAACGCAGGCCAGTTATGCAAACCAAAATCCGCAACGTAATTACGGGCAAAGTTCGTTCAGAAACTTTCCAGCAATCAGACAGTATAAAAGAGGCCGAAATAGAACGCTTAAAATCTAAGTTTACATACCGCACCAAAAACGAATTCTTTTTCCAATCAGAAGGTGGAGAAAAAATGGGTTTTGGCGAAGATATTTTAGAAGATAAAATTAAATTCTTAAAGAAAGATATGCAGGTAGATATTTTTGTTTTTAAAGGTAAACCAATATCTTTAGAATTACCCATTAAGGTTATTTTAGAAATTAAAGATGCTCCACCAGCCGCTCGTGGTGACACTGTGCAGGGCGCACTAAAAGACGCCATATTAGAAACAGGCGCCGAAATAAAAGTTCCATTATTTATTGAAGCTGGAGAAAAAATAGAAGTAGACACCAGAACAGGTTCCTATGTTCGCAGAGCTCAGGAAGAATAAGTATTTCGAAAACTTACCAGAATATGCAAAGTCCGCCTCTAGCAATGCTACGGCGGACTTTTTTATAAACTAAAAACCGTTTTTTGAAGCCATGGCAAATGCAATTAAAAGAGAGAGTACTAAACCAACAGCAAAACCAATTAATAATCCAATAAGCATTTTGTTTATTTACCCGAGAAAAACCCTGTAATATCTTCCCAGTTCGCAGCCGAAACAACAGCGATTACTCCGCCTAAGAAAAACCCAGCTAAAAAACCAATTATTAAACCTAAAGCAAACATTTTAATTATTCTCCAATACCCCTTTGTGCTATTGAGCGACCCGCCTGCCGGCGGGCAGGCTTCGGGGGTTTTTAAATTAATACTCAATTCCCTTCCTAGCACCCACACCTTTATTAAAAGGGTGCTTTATTTCTTTAACTTCCGAAACTAAATCTGCTAATTCTATAAGCTTATCGTGTGCATCGCGCCCTGTAACCATAATATTAACAATTCCACGATACTTTTTCAAAAAAGAAAACACTGGCCCTACTTTTAGTAAGCCTAATTTAATAGCTACATTTATTTCGTCTAAAACCACCAACTGATATTTTTTAGATTCTATAGCTTTTTTAGCTGTGGACCAAGTTTCTTCGGCGGCTTTTATATGAACCGAGCGTGGATATGGATCGCCCAAAATTCCAACAAAACCCTTGCCACCTTTTATAATTTCAAATTCCGGCATTAAACGCTTCATACTTTCATCCTCGCCCGATTTCCACGGCCCTTTTATAAACTGATACATTATGGCCTTGCCGCCTTCACCAACCACACGTAACGCCTGTCCCAAAGCGCTTGTAGTTTTACCCTTACCATTTCCTGTTACAACAATCAGCATTTGACTTAAAATATAATATCTGTTAAAAAGTTTATGTACATTAACCACAGGAAGGAGGTAAGAATGTACAAAGAAAATCATGTCATCATGATCTTCTGTGAAGATTTTGATGAAACCCTAAAAGTACTCTCTGCAGTACAAAAAGGGTTGAAGTCTAAGAGACTTCCCTTGTATAAATTTTCTCCCGACCCGAAACACGTCTGCCATGAATGTAAAACTACCATTATGGCGAACCGCACCAACGGCAAAGAAGAAATTATTCTCTGCCCTTCATGTGGTAGTCACGTGTTGAGGTCTTAACCAAGACTGTCGCTTGTAATTTAAGCGACAGTCTTTTTATTTTCCTAATAAGCTAATGAAGCTAACCCAGTAACGTACATTCTGTATGCGTTACTGGGTAAATCCTAAAAGCTAATTAAGAGCATCCCCCGCTCGCTTCACCGCACTGCCTGCAAGTTAAACAGGTTCCTGTGCGAATCATCATGCCACCGCAAAGTTTGCAAACAGTGCCGGCATAAATAACACCTACTGTTTTTTCAGCCCTAGGTTGCCCAACCTCAGGTTGGGCAACTGTTGCAACCACCACAGATTCTTTGGCCGCCAAACTTTCCATAATCAAACCGCTCGCTTCGGATGAATTATCTTTAATGGAAGGCATATGAGTTTCTATTCTATTGGCAGAATCTAAACCGAATTCAGCTAAATCATCGGCCTGCAAAAACCGCAAAGCCAAATATTTAAAAATATAATCTGTTATAGAACTTACCATCGGAATATTGGCGTTCTCGGTAAAACCCATCGGTTCGTAACGCCCATGTATAAACTGGTGGCACAATTTTTTAAGTGGCACACCGTGTTGTAATGCCATAGAAACAGAAATTGCGAATGTATCTAATAAGCCTGCTAAAGTTGAACCTTGTTTAGCAATACGAATAAATATTTCGGCCAAAGTACCGTCGTCGTAAATACTGTGAGTTAAAAATCCCTGATGCCCCGCGATTGTAAACTTATGTGTTTCCGATAAACGCGTGGCCGGTAGTTTTCTTTGTTGTGGCACAACATTTACAGTTTTAATTTCGGTCTCTGCTTTAGCTTCAGCAGGTGCAGAATCTTTTTCTTTTTTCTTGGTAGACAACGGTTGTGCTGCTTTACAACCATCTCTGTAAACCGCGAAAGCTTTAAGCCCTAATTTCCAACCCATCATATATGCATCTTGAATTTCTTCTACTGTGGTTTCTTCTGGCATATTAAATGTTTTAGAAATCGCACCCGAAATAAATGGCTGAACCGCGGCCACCATTTTTACGTGCCCCTGCCAATGAATAGATCGTGTACCAGCAGCTGGTTTTACTGCGCAATCAAAAATTGCTAAGTGTTCCTCTTTTAAATTTGGCGCGCCCTCTACAATACCTTTGTCTTCTATATATTTCATTATTTCTTCGTTTTCACTTGTAGAATATCCAAGCTTTTGCAAAGACAAAGGGATAGTATCGGCCACAAATTTCATATAACCGCCACCGACAAGTTGTTTGTAAACCAAAGGAGCAAACAAAGGTTCAACACCTGTGCAAGCGCAATCCATCATTAAAGCAATAGTACCTGTTGGAGCAATAACAGTTACTTGAGAATTTCTAACTCCATGTTTTTTGGCTAAATTATATGCTTCTATCCAAGTGTCGCTTGCGGCTTTTAAAAGTTTCTTATCATCTAAAACTTTTGCATTAATTTCTTTTACTTTATCGCGATGCATGCCAATAACTTTTAACTGTGGTTCTTTATTTACAGCATATCCATTATGCGCACCAATTTTTGAAGCAATAACCGCAGACAATCTGTAAGCTTCGCCGCTCATAAGCGCGGTTATAGAACCCGCCCAAGCGCGTGCTTCATTAGAATCGTAAGCTAAAGCTTTCGCCATTAACAACCCACCCAAATTTGTAAAACCTAAACCTAATTCTCTAAAATCGTGCGCGGTTTGTTCTATTTTTGGAGTTGGATACGAAGAATGCCCTACAATAATTTCTTGCGCCAAAATCATAATATCTACCGCTTGAACAAAATCTCTAACTTTAAAACTTCCGTCTTCATTTAAAAAGTGAATTAAATTTATAGAAGACAAATTACAAGCCGAATTATCTAAGTGCATATATTCACTGCAAGGGTTACAGCCGTTTATTGGACCAGTGTTAGAAGATGTATGCCATTTATCTATTATGGTTTTATAGTGAACCCCAGGGTCGGCACATTCCCAAGCCGCTTGCGAAATTTCGTGCATAAGTTCGCGAGCTTGATAGGTATTAGCAACTTTACCTGTAGTAATAAATTTAGTACTCCATTCTTTGTCTTCTTCTACTGCTTTTAAAAATTCATCGGATAAGCGAACGGAGTTGTTGGCATTTTGATACTGTATAGAAGCCCAAGCTGGTTCGTTAAGGTTCTTCATATTGTAACCAGTGCTAATAAGTGCGTGAACCTTTTTTTCTTCTTCGGCTTTACAACGAATAAATTCCATTACATCGGGGTGGTCTATGTTTAACAAAACCATTTTAGCGGCACGCCTTGTGGCTCCACCCGATTTTATCATTCCTGCTACAGAATCGGCGCCACGCATAAACGAAACCGGTCCAGAAGAAAAACCTCCATGCGATAATGGTTCACGAGAAGATCGTAGCGCCGATAAATTTATACCAGCACCAGAACCACCTTTAAAAATTCTAGCTTCGGTAGAAATCCATTCCATTATGGATTCCATATTATCGTCGACGCTTAAAATAAAGCAGGCGGAACATTGTGGTTTTTCTTTTATACCAACATTAAACCAAACGGGGCTGTTAAAAGCCGATTTTTGGTAAACCAATAAGTGAGTTAATTCGTCTTCAAAGGCTTTGGCTTCGGCTTTAGTATTAAAATAGCCAGAAGACTCGCCCCATGCGGTAATATTTTTTACCACACGGTTTATCATCTGCTTAACCGAAGTTTCACGCTTATCGCCCGAACCGCGAAAATACTTAGAACCAGCAATACTTGCGGCGTTATGAGACCAAAACTTTGGAAACTCTAAATTTTTGGCGTCTACCAATGTCCCCTGTGAACCAGATATTTTTATATCTCGTTTTTCCCATTTAAATTCATCGTATGGATGAACATTGGCTTTAGTAAAATATCTTTTTACTAAAGAAATTTTATCTTCTTGCCCAGTACGACCATTTTTCTTTACAACTTCGGCCGATTTATTTTCGGCAACAGCAGAATTTCTCATATTTTTTTATGAGATTCGTTAACCTGCAACCAGAACACAGCTTTCAAGGAAAAACCTTGAATTAAAAAGTCTCCAGACGACCAAAACTACCAGAGGCTTCAAAACTCAAGGACTAATTGCAAAGAATCCGAACCGCATTTTTTTATAAATTCAAACTACTTAAATTCATTTTACACCTTTAACTTTTAAAAGAGAAAAAGGACCTGTTATCCACAGAAAAGACATAAAATTTGACGGTTTTGACAAGAAAAATTTAGACTGCTTTAATTTGATAAAGTTCCTTAATAAAAACATTAAAAGCGAGGAGGGCTTATGCAAAAAATAGATAACCTTCTTTTCTGGTTTGCCGCTTCAGTGCTGGCTGTAGGTTACGCCATCTTTTTTGTTTTAGTGAAGCTGTGCGGCCTGCCGAGTTTATGCGCTGCATGGAGCTTCAACCCGAAAAAAGCAATGCATACATTTTTTACAGCAGTAAAAAATCACATGCAACTTTTACTGGAGGTTACGTATGCCCGAAAAAAAGTCTTCTCGAAGTAACGCAAACACCTTAGGTGGTCATTACCGCTCTATCGATTTAAAAAAGGTCCTAAAGGCGCTTGAAGAAAAACCGCAGGAAGAATTTGATCGTCTTAGGGAGGCTTTAGAGAATACTCCCGTTGGATATTATATGGATCCTGAATATTAAGAAGGGATGCAACATGCCTAGAAAGAAAAAATATCGCCCCGTGGATTTAGACGAAGTAATAAAAAGCATCGAGGCAATTCCTGAAACTGAAATACTCGAAACAATTAGGATTATGAATAGCGCGGGACCAGAACTAGAATACGACGGAGGTACGGAATGATAACAAAAGATCGTATCTTGTATCTATTAATTGGGCTAACACTGGGTCCAATCATCTTCAGCTACAATCGAGATGCGTGGTGTGTAATACTGGCAGTATTGTCTGTAACAGCATCGGATCTTGAAAACATCATTGACCATATCGCAACCAAAGTTACAAGAAAAAGAATATAAAACAAACCCCGCCCCGACAATGTCGGGGCGGGTATTTTATTTAACGTGCATACGGAAGATCTCTGTGGGTTATTTCGGTTACCACTAATTCCACTTCGGAATCATCCGGAACTCCCTCACCTTTAAACCTATATACTTGCAATTGGCCACTTTTTATATCGGCCTGAATAGCACTAAGAACTTCGCCCATCCCAATATTCCAACAATGCCTTTTAGAAGCTATGACTCCCAGAGTATCCAAAACATCTAAGACATCTTGTTTCTTAACACCCATGATCACTTCTCCTTGTTATGGGATTTAAGTTAAAGGTACTATTTCATTTTTCTGCGTATAAAAGCCGGCACAACAAACTCGTCGTCGTTTTCATCTTCTTCGTTTACCGAAGAAACTTGGCCTTCGAAGGCTTTGCCTTGTGGTTTTGCAGTTTTCAAAACAATACTTTCTTCGTTACTATTGTCGTCCCTTCTTGGTGCATAAGATTCTCTTGCTTTAAGAAAAGACGATGTATTGTTAAGCAAAGATTTTCCTTCGGAAACTTCCGAACTAAAACCTGTTGCTACCACTGTAACTTTAATTTCGCCTTTCTTAAGTTTGTCATCTATAACTGCTCCAAAAATTACTTTAGCATCGCGATCTATGGATTCTGTAATAATTTGAGCAGCTTCGTTTACTTCGCTCATACTTAAATCGGCACCACCAGAAATATTAAACAAGACTCCTTTGGCCCCATTTATAGATACTTCTAGCAAAGGTGAATTGATAGCTGCTCTCGCCGCTTCCTGTGCTCTGTCGTCGCCAGTAGCGCGCCCTATGCCCATTAAAGCGGAACCCGCGTCTTTCATAATTGCCTTAACATCCGCAAAGTCGACATTAACAATACCTGGTAAAGTTATAAGGTCGGAAATACCTTGAACCGCTTGGCGCAAAACATCATCCACAATTTCGAACGAACTTATGAGCGAAGTTTTGCGATCAATTATTGTAAGCAATCTATCGTTAGGAATAACAATTATAGTGTCTACTCTTTCTTTTAATTCTTCTATGCCGGATTCGGCAATTCTGTTTCTTTGTAAGCCTTCAAAAGAAAATGGTCGAGTAACAACAGCCACAGTTAAAGCTCCTGATTCCTTAGCGGCCTCGGCAACTATAGGTGCCGCACCAGTTCCAGTTCCACCACCCATACCACAAGTTATAAAAACCATATCGGAACCTCGAATAGATTCTTCTATTTCTTCTCTGCTTTCTTCGGCAGCTTGCCTGCCAATATCTGGATTCATGCCTGCACCCAAACCACGGGTTGTGGTTTTGCCGATATGAATTTTTCTAGGTGCCAAACAATGGTGAAGCGCTTGCGCATCAGTATTAACCGCCACAAAATCTACACCTTGAATTCTGCTCGCCATCATTCTATGAATAGCCGAGCCGCCAGAACCACCAACACCAACAACTCTTATTCTGGCAAAAGTTTCTACATCGGGTTTAACTTGAGGCATGCCTTGAAAAAATCTAAACTCTAAGTTCTAATTTATAAAAATATTATTAAATCTAATTGATAGGATTATACCGCCCTTTCATAAAAGAGCAATAGTGCTTAATAAAAAACGCTCCGCATAATAACGGAGCGCGCACAACTAATTCAAACTAGGAACAAATTTTGGGACCCTTTTTCTAACAAAAAGAAGATCGTTTATATATCGGTAAACCCCTATAGCATCATTTATAGAAAATGCCTTAGAAAGGCAAGATATCAAGAAACTTTCATCTTCAGAAACTTCAAACTCCTTTTCGTCAAGAAGTCTTCGTCTTCTAAAAAGGAAGATACATCCGGAGTAAACCGAAATCCGTCCTGTTGCAGAATCAAAAACAACTACAGCGATAAGGCTTGGTAGTTTTTGCATTTCCTCGTAAGGATCAAACTTATCGCCTCGTTTTAAGATTCTAAGAAGCGTGGAAGATTCCAAATCCATAGATACATTCTGTCTTCTTTCTTCAAAACTCATAACCAGCCTCCCCTTGGCTTTATGAATTTGAAGTGAGATTGAGATATAAGGTACTCAAAAATTTATAACATAAAATAAAAAAATACGCCAGACTCGGTCTGGCGTATAGACTATTTATATCAAGCAAAATCTACCATTCCACTGCTTAAGTTCCCCGTTCTGTAAGAACTCCCAAGTACACGATGTTTCTCCTTTTTCTTCAAGAACCACTCGTATAGGATGCTTCTTATCATCTGACTTGAATAAAGTGATTTCCATAGTTCTTGGCAAGAGTACTTCAAAAAGACACCTTAAAAAACGGCCAAATTCTTCGTGATTAAAAGAACCCATCATTTTCATAAAAACCTCCTTTTGAGTAAGATTATAAAGATGAAACCATCACGATTTGCTCATTAAATCACTATATAAATTTACAGTCAACCAAACTACCCTACATTAATTCAATGATTTCTTACTTACCCAAGCAACGCTTCTCGCAGCATCACGGAGATGACAAGGTATATATAATTGAGAGGACTCCGTGTCGTCTGCGAGAAGTGTTGCTTAAAAAAACGAAAGTGATATTCAAAAAGAATTAAGGTATAAGCTCCGAAAACCACTCCTTTATTTTCGGCCACAAACCACTCCCTGGCAAAGATTCCATTGTTGTTTTTGGTCTATCTTTTTTAACTAATTCGTTATCGTTTTCGTAAAGCAAAATTCCTGCAAGAGTTGCAGTTTCTGGGCTAAATAATTCGCTAAAGTCTGTTTTTATTTCTCGAGCGCGTCCAATTTCTATATTAAGTTTTAATTTTTTTCGAGCAAGCTCCATCAAACCATTCATCTTTACGCCACCACCCGTAAGCACCACGCCAGCTGGCAAATTAGGTTTACCAGATTTTTTAATTTCATCGTTTATTAATTCAAAAATCTCGCTAACCCGCGCCTCAACAATTCTAGCTAATTCCCATTTTGGTATAACAGCATCGTTATTGGTCCAATCAGCTAAAATAACTTGTTCTCTTCTAGAAACATTACTAGAAATACAGCACGCATGTTCTAATTTTATTCTTTCCGAAACCTCGTGTGCCACTTTAAGCCCAACTGCCATATCGTTAGTTATGCTACCAGAACCCACAGGCACAACACCTGCATGTTTTAATTCGGATTCTTCCCAAATAGAAACACCCGTTGTGCCAACACCAATATCAACCACGGCCACACCTAGTTCACGTTGTTTTTTTGTAAGTACCGCTCGACTAACAGCCAAAGGAGAATAAACAATATTTTCTAATTCGAGCCCCGCATCATGAATAGCTTTTCTTACAGATCTTAAAACAGGTGTAGAGCCCAAAACCAAAATAGAATCAACTTCTAATCGGACACCTTTCATACCAATAGGATCTTTGGCTTTATCTATTCCATCTATAGTATATGAAACCGGAATCGTGTGAATAATTTCTCTGTTAGATGGCAAAGGGATTGTTCTTGCAGAATCCAAAACCCTATTAACATCGTCTACAGAAATTTCTCCATCGGCCCTAGAAACAGCAATAGAACCATGAGAATTCACCAATTTAAAATGTGGACCACTCAACCCAACCGATAACCGAGTTATCTTTACATTGCCACTTTTAGAAGCTATTTCTACCGCTTCCTTAATTGATTCTACAGCTTCTTTTAAATCTATAATCTGCCCCCGCCTTATACCTCTAGACAAACTTTCTCCAAAACCAATAACTTTTAAATCTTCGCCAACCAAAAGAGTGCCAATTCTAATTTTATGCGAACCTAAATCTAAAGCGGTAATAATATGTTCTCGTGCCATTTCCAAAAATTAAAAACTTAAAATATAACAAAATAAACACAAAAAAGTAAAAACTTTTTTAGTTTTACCTAAAATATTTTATATACTTACACCCAACTTCTTCTCCGCTTTCAACTCTAGCTTCTTCATCTCTTCTTCCTCTTTTGGAGTTTCATGATCATATCCAACTAAATGCAATATACCATGAACAATAAGGCGCGTCATCCATTTTTTTTGTGTAAAACCATACCTTTTTGCTTCATCCGACACCACTGCGGGGCAAATAACAACATCCCCCGTTTCAAAACTTAAAACATTGGTTGGTTTATCTTTCCCACGATATTTTTTATTAAGTTCTAACATTTTCTTTTTGGAAACAAAAATAAGGCCGTAATCTACTACGGTCTTATTTTTTGGTAAACAGGAATTTACCGCTTTTAATATTTTATTTTTATCTATTCCAGAATAAGAAAATTTAACACTATTCTCCATAAAAACTATTCTAACATTGGCTCCAACATTTGTTTTATTCTATTACCATCAGCTCGTCCACCCAACTCTTTAACAGTTAAACCCATTATTTTCCCAAAATCTTTTTTAGATTTAGAACCAGTTTCATTAATAGATTTTTCTACAGCTTTTTTAATATCCTCATCGCTAGCTTCCGGTGGTAAATATTTTTTTAAAACATTAGCTTCAGATTCTTCGGCGTCAGCCCTATCGTTATCACCAAATGTTCTAAACGTAGAAGCTGAATCTAATCTTTTTTTAACTTCCGAGCGAATAACTTCTTGTGTCTCGGCTTCTGTTAAACCCTCCTCTTTCTTTTTTTTCTCTATTTCTTTGTTTTGAATAGCCGATTTAAGCATACCCAAAAGCGAACGGCGAAAAGTATCGCCCGATTTTAGAGCATCCTTAAGATCAGAATTTATTTGTTCTTTTAAAGGGTTCATGCCTGGTTAGCTTTTAGCTTCTTTAGCTTCGTTAGTATTTTAAAACTAATGAAGCTAGCTACTATCTCTTCTGTTTTATTTTTGATAAATCCATCTTCTCCCCTGGTTCGATTTCACCAAGTTTACTTAGCTCGGCTCGCATTCCGCGTAATTTTTCACGACGCAAAGCGCTATTCTTTTTCTTTAATTTGCTTTTTTGTCGAATACGAAACCTGCCTTGACGTGCCTTAAGCAAAACGCCACTTTGTCTAACTTTTTTGGTAAATCGTCTCAACAAGTTTGGAGTCGATTCTTTATCTTTTTTTCTTAATTCAATCATGATTAAATCTTATGGTAATTCTACCTTTCCACCTGCCAATAAGTGCAGGTGTAAGTGGTCAATCATTTGACCACCATCTCGACCTACATTAAAAACCAATTTATAACCTAAAATATTTTTATCTTTCGCTACCTCAGCCGCTTTTTTAACCACATTCATAACAATCGGCCAATCTTCGGCAGTTACCGCTGAAACCGAATGAATATGCTTTTTAGGCACAATCAACAAATGCGTCTCGGCCTTAGGGTGAATATCGTTAAAAACTATCGTTTCGGCATCCTCCACTACGATGTCCGATGATACCTCATGTTTAGATATTTTGCAAAAGATGCAGTTTTCCATGATATGGGTCTTATCGGTCCTATAGGACATATCAGGACTTCAATCTTCTTTTAACTTCGCTCATAAGTTTAGCCAAAGGCACGGTTTCTTGAACGCCCGAAGTCATATCGCGAATAATAATTTCGTTATCTAACGCTTCTTTTTGGCCTAAAATTAAAGTTAATTTAACACCAAGTTTATCGGCATTTTTCATTTGAGATTTTATAGAATGTTTACTTAAAGATTCCGCCATCAAAACACCTTCCTTTCTAAATTCTTCTAAAATCTTAAGGCTTTTCTTTTTAGCCAGGTCGCCTAATTGCACCAAAAACAACCTGTACTGTGGCCAAGAAGGAATTCTGGCTTTCGATTCTTTCATTTCTATAATTATTCTTTCCATACCAGCAGCAAAACCTATGGCTGGAGTAATTTTTCCACCAAGCATTTCGGCGAGTCCATCGTATCGGCCACCCGAAGCCAAAGCAGATTGCGAACCTCTTTTTTCTTCTATATATATTTCGAAAACAGTTCTGTTGTAATAATCCAAACCCCTAACCAAATGTGGGTTTAAATTATAAGGAATATCAAGTTCATCTAAAAATTCTAGTAACTTTTTAAAGTGACTTCTGCAATCATCGCAAATAAAATCTAAAATCTGTGGAGCTTTTGCAACAACCTCTTTACAACCTTCTTCTTTACAATCCAAAATTCTTAAAGGATTAACCTTAGACCTTCTTTGGCAATTAGCACACATCTTTTTAAGATTGTTTCGTAAAAAATCTTTAAGGGCTTGTTTATATTTAGCTCTGCAAACCTTGTCTCCCAAGCTATTAACTTCGCAAACCATATTTTTAAGTCCAAAATCAGCAAGCAAGCTCATTGCTATTTGAATCATTTGTGCATCAATTACAGCATCCTCCGAACCAATAACCTCAAAACCTAATTGGTGAAATTGTCTAAATCTTCCAGCTTGTGGGCTTTCGTGCCTAAACATTGGCCCCATATAAAAAGCTTTTACGGGCTGAGGTAAAGATTCCCAACCATGTTCTAAGTAAGCTCTCATTATTGGAGCAGTATTTTCTGGGCGTAAAGCCAATTCATCGCCACCCTTGGTTTTAAGTGTAAACATTTCTTTCTCTACAACATCGCTAGCTACACCTAAACTTTTTTCAAAAACCGCTTGATTTTCTAAAATTGGAGTTTCTACAAAACCGAAATCATAAAACTCTGCCATATCAAAAGTTACACGCCTTATTTTTTCCCAATAAAGTAAATCATCGGGTAAAATATCGTGCATTCCTGTTGGAGTTGATAATAGTTGTTTCGCCAAATTAGCTTTTAGCTGCGTTAGCTGCGTTAGCTTCATTAGTTATGATGTCTTAAGCTAATGAAGCTGGAAGCTAAGGAAGCTAGTTATTTAATATATCGGACTTTGAATTGTACCCGCATTACTTACCGGCCAAACTCTGAACCAAGCCTTACCTACTATTAAATGTTTATAAAGCGGACCCCACCTGCGCGAATCCGAAGAAGCATCACGGTTATCTCCTAAAACAAAGTATTCATTATCGTCTAACTTAATTTTCATATCTCCAGATGTGCTTTCCTCCAAATACCTTTCACGTAATTCTTTTCCTAAAGGATTGTCTTTGTTATATATAAAAACTTTGCCGTCTTTTACCTCCACTGTTTCTTCGGGCATACCAATTATACGTTTAATATAGTACTGGCTAGGATCTTGAGGAAATCTAAACACAATAACTTCACCTCTTTGTGGGTTGTCAAACCTATAAGATAATTCGTCTATTATTAAATAATCCTTATCACCCAAAGAAGGGTGCATAGACTCCCCTCGCACAAAAAATGGCTGAATTATAAAAAAACGAATCGGAAGAATAATAAGCAAAGAAACAACCACTATTTTGATTGTCTCCCACAAAAAATCCCCTGTTTCTCTAAAAAAATTGCTCATTTATAGGGTTATATTAACACTTTTTTGCACATTAAGCAAAACCTCTTTAACTATCCCTCCTTATAGCGACATGGAGCCTCTTTATTGTATAAATAGTCTTCCTGCCTACGGCAGGTAAACTCCATGCCTGCCCGCCTCTGGCGGGGATGCTACAAGGAGGGATAGTTTGTAACCAAGACCTCCGAATTGCTGCTGAGCGATTTCCCTCCTCCGCTAAAGCTTCGGCAGGGCACGCAAGGAGGTTTGTTTATCTAAGTGTAAGTAAAAACCTACAACTCCTTGTATTTAGCTTACCCAAATATGACTCCAAATAGCATTCATGGAGAATAGTTTTAATATAAATAGAGAGGCTCCATGTCGCTGTTTGGAGTCATATTTATAATTTATATTTATGTTAAAATTTACAAATGCAAACAGGTTCTAAAAGTTATTGGTATCTGGCAATATTGGTTATTTTTCTAGCTACTGCTAATGTCTGGGTTTTTAACAAAATATTTTTAACAGCAGATGCTAGTAACCTGCCTCAATTAAAATTTAACGCTTTTTCGGCAGGATCTTTTGTTTTGCAAAAAGATTCTAAAAATTCTGCTAATTTTAACGAAACAAAAAATATTTTAGTTTTGGGCAGATCTGGTGGAAACCATATAGCACCCGAACTTACGGATACCATCTTAATTGCACATATAGATGGTCCTTCACAAAAAGTAAAAATTATCTCTATTCCACGAGACCTTGCTGTAAAACACGAAAATTATACTTTAAAAATCAATGGGCTTTATAAAATTGGTAGCGAAAAATCTCCCAGTTATGGACTAGAATTAACCAAAGATAAAGTTGAAGAGGTTACAGGAATTAAAATAGATTATTTTGTCTTGTTTGATCTAGATACGGTAGAAAAAGTTATAAACGAAATTGGCGGAATAAATGTTTATGTTAAAGAAGATATTAAAGATATTCGTTTTCCAACCGATAATGGCGGCTATGAAACTTTTGCCCTAAAAAAAGGCTTACGTTATTTAGATGGAGAAACAGCTCTTAAGTTTGTACGTACTAGAAACAGTGCTCGGGGCGACTTTGATAGAATGGAGCACCAGCAAGCAGTTTTAAAAGCCATTAAAGGCAAAGTACTTTCGTTAAACCCTATTTGGGATTTTTCAAAGTTATGGAAAATTTTTAATTTGGTTCAACAAAACATTAAAACAGACCTTACTTTAAACGATTTAAAAAATATTTGGGGATTTGGTAAGAATCTAGATTTAGAAAAATTAGAAACATTTAGCTTAAACCAAGAGAATGGCTTAGTTAAATCAGAAAAAATGAAGTTTGGCACTCAAACCGCATACGTTCTTACCGCTACACCAAAGCAATTTGATTATGCTAATATACAAAAAGCAATAACTAGCTTTTTAGCAAAATAGCTTCGTTAGCTTCATTAGTCGAAAGACAAGAAACTAACTAAGTTAAAAGCTAATGAAGCTAAAAGCTAATGAAGCTAATAATAGGTTTGGGCAATCCGGAAGAAAAATACATAAAAACCCGCCATAATGCAGGCGAGTTTTATTTGTCTAAGTTGCGTAATGTTTGGAGCGAAAAAGATTTTACCGAAGGAAAAAATGCCTTGTGGCTAGAAACTAAAGTTGGAAAAGAGAAAGTTTTTCTAATTTTCCCTAACCAATTTATGAATAATTCTGGCGAAAGTTTAAAAAAGACTTTGGCTAATTTAAAATTAAAACCAAAACCTGGCGATATTTTAGTTATGCACGACGATTTGGATATTGAGTTCGGGAGAATAAAGATGAGTTTTGCTCGTTCCAGCGCAGGCCACAATGGCGTACAATCTATAATAAAAAACTTAAAAACAGATAAATTCTGGAGATTGCGAATTGGTATTGGTATTAAGAAAAAACCCGACGGCAAAAAAATGATTGATTTTATTTTAAAAAAGTTTAAACCAGAAGAAGAAAAAACCTTAAACAAAAACTTTAAAGATATTTTGCCTTCGTTAGAAACTTGGCTCGTAAACCCTTCACGAGCAATGAGTGAAATAAATAGTAAAAATTAAGTAATAAAAACCCACTCTCATGAGAGAGTGGGTTGGAACCTTTTTATGCTCCTCCTCTGGTTTATTAGATACTCGACTGTTCGCCTTCAGAGGCATAGTTCACAAGGTGAACACATCGGCACATGATATATATAGGGTCCATGTGCTGACCCCAAAAGTTTGGCAGGCGCTAGTAAGCACTTCCTCCCTAGGAAGGAATTTTACAGATCCCCCAACCTTAATCTTACCCTTCACTAGATCTGTGTGCCTTAGCTGTAAACTATTTACTAGTTCTACAGGAAGATGTTATCGGCTCGCGCAAAATGCATAACTAAAAGTATAAGTGCGCATCATCGCTCGAAAACAACCAACCTGACGCCACCCGCCTCAATTTTCGAGTATAAAAACGAACTTTTTGTAATATATCACCTTGACATTCTATTGTCAAGAGGCTATATTTGCTTGGCAATAAAATAACAACATATGAACATATTTAAGCGTATAATCTCTATCTTAAAGGCTCGTCCTCGCCTATCCATAATAGTAGGAGTACTTGCTGTAATAGTGTTAATAGTAATCTTTACTGGTGGTGCCGATAAAACCATAACTTTTGTAGAAGTTAAAAAAGGTACAATTTCTCAAGAAGTTAATGTTACAGGAAAAACTGTGCCAAACTCCGACGTTAGTTTAGGCTTTGAAAGAAGCGGTAAAATAACAAAGGTTAATGTCTCTGTGGGCAATAAAGTTTCTGCCAATCAAGCTCTGGCTTCAATAGATTCTAGCGAACTTTATGCCCAACTATTACAGGCCCAAGCCGAACTAGAATCCGAACAAGCTCAATACAACGAAATTAAAAATGGCGCACGCGTAGAAGAAATTGCTGTTTACGAAACAGAACTAAATAATGCCGAAACAAATTTGTTAGAAAAAATTAACGACGCTTATACCAAAGCTGATGACGCGATACATAACGATATAGATATTATTTTTTCTAATGCTAAAACAGCCAATCCAAAAATAAATATTGTTATTACCGATCCCCAATTAAAAACAGACTTAGAAAACATGCGTCTTGCCACAGAATCTAATTTAAACGATTGGAAAAACCTTAGCACTTCGCTAAGTATTACAAAAAAATTAGAAAAAACATCCATATATTTAAGCCAAATAAAAATATTTCTAGATAAACTAGCTATTGCAGTAAACAACACAACCAACGAAACATATAAAGCTAATGTTTCTTTGGCCAGAACCAAAGTAAATTCGGCTAGCCAGAACCTAAGCTCCGCAGAATCATCCTTTTCTTTAGCTACAAAAAACTTAAATCTAAAAAAATCTGGCTCCACTACCGAAGGCCTAGCCTCCGCCGAAGCTCAAGTTAAACGCGCCGAAGCTAGTATAAAATTAATACAATCTCAATTAGGAAAAACTGTTTTATACTCCCCAATCGCCGGAACCGTAACAAAAATAGATGCTAAGAAAGGAGAAATCGCTCAAGCTGGTTCGCCTTTAATAAATATAATTTCGGATTCATCGTTGGAAATAGAAGCCTATGTACCCGAAGTTGATGTAGCAAAAATATCTTTATTAAATCCAGTAAATATAACTTTCGATGCGCTAGGCGAAGAAAATTTTACAGGCAAAGTAATCTATATTGAACCTGCCGAAACTGCAATAGATGGTGTAACTAATTTTAAAATTAAAGTTGGATTAGAAAAAACAGAACCTAGATTAAAGAGTGGTTTAACTGCAAACTTAACAATATTAACCATAACCAAAGAAAATGTTTTGGTTGTGCCTCAATTTGCCGTTATAGAAAACGACAAAGGCACGTTTGTAAAAAAATATAAACAAACCGTAGCTTTAGACGCTAAAGTTTCAACCGAAGATAAAAACCTAGAAGAAGTGGAAATAAAAACCGGAATTTATTCGGATAATGGCATGGTAGAAGTTATTTCTGGTTTAAGCGAAGGCGACGCTGTAGCCAATATAGGCTTAAAAACAAACTAAATGATTCTTGTAGAAAAAATTTCTAGAAACTATGAAAACGATGGTAGCGAAACTCAAGCTCTAAAAGAAGTTACATTTAAAATAAACTCTGGAGAATTTGTGGCCATTATGGGGCCATCCGGTTCGGGTAAATCTACCCTACTTCATATTTTAAGTTTTATGGACCGAGCCAGTACCGGTTCGTATTCTTTTTTTGGGAAAAAAATGGAAGATATGAACGATACCGAACTTGCTAATGTTAGAAACAAAGAAATGGGTTTTGTTTTTCAGGCTTTTAATTTGTTGGGCAGATCCACTGTTTATCAAAATGTAGAATTACCTTTGCTGTATTCCACAATTTTACCAAGTGAACGAAAAAAACTTGTAGAAAAAGCAATTAACGATGTTGGGTTAACCGAAAAAACAAACGTAGAAGCTAGTAGGTTATCGGGCGGACAAAAACAACGTGTGGCTATCGCCCGCGCCTTAGTTAATAATCCCAATGTTATTTTTGCCGATGAACCTACCGGAAACCTAGATTCTCATTCGGGCGAAAACATAATGCAGATTTTAAAAAAATTAAACGAAGCAGGCAAAACAATTATTTTAGTTACACACGAAACCTATACCGCCCAATTTGCTAAACGATTGATCCGCTTAAAAGACGGTGAGATAGAAATTGATGGTGAGGTTAAAAATATTCTTTCCCAAACCTATGAAGGTAAGTGATTCATTAAAAACTGCGCTCACCGGTTTAAAACACGCTAAAACTCGCGCCATATTAACCATGCTCGGCATAGTAATTGGTATAGCCTCTGTTATTTTATTAATGTCTATTGGTACTTCGGCTCAAAAATTAATAATTTCGCAAGTTGAAGATATTGGTTCTAATTTGGTTTTTGTTATTCCGGGTGCTACCCAAGGTTCTAAATTTTCTCCACCTGCTTCAGCTTTCGGCATAATTATTAAAACCCTAAAAGAGCGTGATTTAGAATCTTTTAGAAAAGACCCTTCCATAGAAAAAGTTGCTGGCGAAGTTCATGGCCAAGCCCGTGCTGTTTATGGAAACAATGATATTTCCGCAACCTATAATGGTGTAACTGGAGAATATTTTGAAATTATAAACCTTAAGGTCAAGAAGGGTAGGTTATTAAACCATAGAGACAATGAAACCATGACTAAGGTTGCTGTTTTAGGTTCAGAATCCGCAAAAAAATTATTTGGCGAAAAAGAACCTGTAGGAAAAAATATTAGATTAAAAAATCACTCTTTTAAAGTGGTGGGAGTACTCGCCAAAGAAGGCACCGGTGTGTTTGGCGCCGACCTGGACAATACTATTTTTATTCCAATATTGGTCGCCCAAAAACAACTTTTAGGCGTAAATCATTATGGCGCAATATTTATTCAAGGTAATAATAACTATAGTATAGAATTTATAAAATCCCGCATAACTTCTATTTTGCGTCAAAACCACAATATAACTAATCCCGATAAAGACGATTTCGAAATTCGGACCCAAGAAGATGTTCTCGCTATTTTAGGGAATATAACTTCTATCTTAAAAATATTTTTAGCTTCCATTGCCGCAATTTCTTTAGTAGTTGGCGGAATTGGAATTATGAATATAATGTTGGTTTCGGTTATTGAACGCACGCGCGAAATTGGTTTACGTAAAGCCGTTGGTGCAACCAATGCCGATATTATGCAGCAATTTTTAACCGAAGCAATAATTTTAACTTCCATCGGTGGTCTTGTAGGAATTATTGGCGGCGCTGGTTTTAGTTTTTTAATTTATTTAGGAATTTCTAAATTTGCCGTATCCGATTGGACATTCGCTTTGCCTCTTTCTTCTATATTATTAGCACTTGGTGTTTCTACAACTATTGGCCTTGTTTTTGGAATTTACCCCGCCCGCCAGGCATCTAAAAAGAACCCTGTAGAAGCACTTCGATACGAGTAAAATAGTTTTATATAATTTAAAATGAACTAGCGGCGGGTAAACCAGCCAAGCTTCTAAGAAAAATCCCGTGAAGGCTTTAAGGTATGAATAAAAAAATCCCCGCGCCTTTTGGCGCGGGGGAGGTACTTTAACTGGTACTGTAGAAATCTAATGCCTCTGCTTGGCATCGAACGGTTTCCAGTCCGTTCACGACCTCTACCTGCATTTCCTCAGCAAAGAGCCCTAGAAACTCTATGCTGGTCACCAGTGGGCTAGGTGACAATTGTGACGTCTCGGCTATCAGAGATAGCAGACATAGTGCTTGCTTGGGCACTATGAGCTACATGTTACACGCATCCCTGGCCTCCATCGCTGGAAAAGTACGAAGGCACGTCAGCCCAAATTTTTATGGTACCTGCACAGTATAGCATATCCATAAATCCTGTCAATAGCACGCTAGGAAGGGTAGTCCTTCCGATAAAAAACCAAGCATTTACCGTGTTTTTGACTCTAAACTACAGAACCCTTACAATATTCTCTAGGCGATGCAAAAAAGCACATTAGATTCAATACTTGTCGTCGCGAATATCCCTGAATTTAGAAATCAGGGCGTTTTGTGGTTCAAAGAAAATGAAAATAAAATTAAAGTTTTAAGCCAAAAAAATATTTGGTGGCGTAATCATGTGCGCATCTTGGAAAAAGATTTAAAAATTAATCCCCTCGCTTTAATTCGCGAACTCGCTGATTTTGGTTATACCAAAACGAGTCCTGTTTTAAACCCAGGCGAAGTTTCTTTTTTAGGCTCTATTTTAACTATCTGGCCGGTAAATTTAGACAACCCACTGGCTTTTGATTTTAACGGCAACAACATAGAAAATATTTCCGAACTAGAAAAACCAAAAACAAAATCTCCCGAAGCCGAATTAGACGAACTAGAAAAAATTTATACACGCTTTAAAGCTGGCGATTACGTGGTTCACATAGACCACGGTATTGGCAAGTTAAAAGGCGCCACCACCGATTTAGAAAACTATTTCGAAATTGAATACGCCAAAGGCGACAGATTGTTTTTGCCCTTTGAGCAAGTTAAAAAAATATCTTTGTACGTTGGCTTTACTCGCCCTAAGGTTCATGGTTTGGGTGGAAACTTATGGTACAAAATAAAAACAAAAGCTAAAGAAGATGTTGTAAAGTTAGCTAAAGATTTATTGCAATTATATGCCAACCGCGAAGTTTCGCGCGGTTTTAGTTTTGTTAAAAATTCCCAAGAAATGGAAAATATTATTGCCGATTTTGAATACCCCGAAACTCCGGATCAATCCCGAAGCTGGAAAGAAATAGAAACCGATATGGAAAACGAAAAACCAATGGATAGGGTTTTAGTGGGTGATGTTGGCTTTGGTAAAACCGAACTTGCTATTCGCGCCGCATTTAAAAGTGTAATTTCTGGAAAGCAAGTTGCTTTAATTTCGCCTACAACAATTTTAGCCCGCCAACATTACGATGTTTTTAGTAACCGCTTAGAAAAACATGGAGTTAGCATAGCCATGCTTAGCCGTTTAAATGCAGAGGAAGTAAATAAAGATTTTGCTAAAAAAATTAAACTAGGTACGGTTGATGTGATAATTGGCACGCATCGTTTGTTTTCTAAAGACGTAGAATTTAAAGATCTTGGGCTTTTAATAATAGACGAAGAACAACGCTTTGGTGTTTTACAAAAAGAAAAAATAAAAAAACTAAAAGCTAATATAGACGTTTTAATGCTTTCAGCCACACCTATTCCCCGTACACTTTATTTGGCTATGTCTAATTTAAAACCAATTTCTAAAATACAGACACCGCCACTTGGCCGCGAAGCTGTGGAAACTAAAATAGAAAATTTTTCTTGGGATACAATAAAAAAAGCTGTAGAGTTTGAACTCGCCCGCCACGGCCAAGTTTTCTTTTTAGAAAATAGAATCCATAAAATAAATTCTGTAATGGAACAAATAAAAGAACTTGTGCCTCAGGCCAAATTAACCGCACTACATGGCCGTATGGGTGAAAAGCAAATTATAGACGCAGTTGAAAGTTTTAAAAGTGGCGCCAGTAATGTTTTAGTTTCTACAACTATTATAGAAAATGGAATTGACCTGCCTAATGCCAACACATTAATTGTTTCCGATGCTACCAAACTTGGCTTATCCCAAGCTCACCAGTTACGTGGCCGCGTAGGCAGGCGCGATATTAAAGCAGTTGTTTACTTTCTACACGACAAAAAAACAGTTTCTAGTTTGGCCGAGAGCCGCTTAATAGCTTTGCAAGAATTTTCTAACTTAGGTGATGGTTTTAAAATCGCTTTACGCGATTTAGAGCTTCGTGGCGCCGGCAACATTTTGGGCCGAAACCAATCAGGCCACATAAACCAAATTGGTTTAAACTTATACTGCGAAATGCTTTCCCAAGCCGTAGAAAAACTTAAAACATAATTCTCCATGATATTATTTAAAGAACATGGACAATTTATGGCTTAATGCTCTAAACATTGTTTACGGGCTTTCGCGAATAAAAAAATTACTCTTTGTTTTTAAAACCGCCGAAAGAGCGTGGAATGCGCCGGCGGGAAAAATTTTACAGTTGGATTTTAATGGCGAGAGTATAAAAGAGGCACTCGCCAAAAGAGAAATAGTAAATCCAAAAACCGAATGGGGAAAACTAGAAAAATTAAATATAAAAACAATTTCTTTTTTTGAAAAAAGTTACCCAAAACTGTTAAAAGAAATATCTTCCTCGCCAATTCTGTTATACTTGAAAGGCAACGCTGATCTTTTACACACAAAAAGTATTGGAGTAGTTGGCACCAGAACCCCTTCGGGTTATGGTCGCACTGCAGTAGATATTCTTATACCGCAACTAGTGGAATCTGGTTTAACAATTGTTAGTGGCTTAGCTCAAGGCATTGATGCATTAACACATTCAGCCACACTAAAACATGGCGGCAAAACAATTGGCGTGTTGGGTTGTGGCGTGGATCAAATTTATCCAAGAATGAACGAACCTTTGGCCGCAGAAATGTTAAAAAAAGACAACTTAATTCTTTCCGAATACCCTGCGGGTACAGAAGCTTTTAAACAGAACTTCCCAGCAAGAAATAGAATAATCGCCGGCTTATCTTTGGGAACATTAGTTATAGAATCTAAAATAGACGGTGGCGCCTTAATAACGGCGAAGCAAGCCTTAGAGGCTAACCGCGAAGTCTTTGCCGTACCAGGCCCTATCACCAATACAACATCTGCTGGAACCAATAAACTTTTGCAAGACGGAGCCAAAGTAGTATTATGTGCCGAGGATGTTTTACAAGAACTTAATTTAAAAAAATTAAGCACGAAAGAAAAGATAGAAATTGATTTAAATAAATTTACCGAAGAAGAAAAAAATATAATAAATTTAATTCAAACAGAACCCGCTCACATTGACAAAATTATTCAAATAACTAAACTTAAGCCCCATGTGGTCAGTTCAGTGTTAACCAGTTTAGAACTTAATGGATATATAAAAAACATGGGAGGGCAAATATATACTTTGATGTAGCTTACAAATTTAAACATCTCTCCTAACAACGATATATGAAGCTTGCCTAAGCAAGGTTCATCGTCAACTGATTTAGGTTTTCTCCATGAATGCTGTTAGGAGAGATGTCAGAGAAAAAACTTACCCTAATATCATTTTGAGCGATTTCAAGGAGGTTCAACTTAAATATAAAGAGGGAGGATGCAAGCGCTCCTCCTTGCAGGAGCGAAAAGTGATATTAAAAAACAAAATAAAAAATGAACTTAGTAATCGTAGAATCTCCTGCTAAGGCAAGGACAATAGAAAAGTTTTTAGGTAAGGACTTTAAAGTAGAGTCCTCTTTTGGTCATGTGCGCGATTTACCAAAAAGCAAACTTGGCATAGATACCGAACACAATTTTGAACCTAAATATTTGGTTCCTGCCAAAGCCAAAAAACAAGTTGCTCTCTTAAAAAAACTAGCCCAAAAAGCAGATAAAATTATTCTAGCAACCGACGAAGACCGAGAAGGCGAAGCAATTTCTTGGCACCTCGTTCAAGCCTTGGGTTTAGAAAAAAAAGAAATAGAAAGAATAGTTTTTCACGAAATTACTGCAAAAGCTATTTTAGAAGCATTAAAGCATCCACGGCAAATAGACCAAGATATGGTGGACGCCCAACAAGCTCGTCGCATTCTAGATAGATTGGTGGGTTACAAACTCTCACCGCTTCTTTGGAAAAAAGTATCTCGTGGCCTTTCGGCCGGCCGTGTGCAATCGGTAGCGGTAAGATTAATCGTTGAACGAGAAAGAGAAAGAGAGAAATTTCAAAAACAAGAATATTGGAGCTTAACAGCTAACCTAGAAAAACCTACTTCAAAAGAAGCCTTCGAAGCAAAGCTTTTTAAAATAAATAATGAAGCTTTAGATAAATTTGCTATAGCCAGCGAAGAATCAGCCAAAAAAATATTAACTACTTTAGAAAATTCGGATTGGAAAGTAGAAAGTATAGAAAAAAAAGAAACCAAGCGAAACCCTTCCCCGCCTTTTACCACCAGTACATTACAACAAACTGCTGCGCGTAAACTTGGCTTTTCGGCAAAACGTACAATGATGTTAGCCCAACAACTCTATGAGGGCATAGATCTTTTAGGCGATCGAACTGGTTTGATTACATACATGAGAACCGATTCGCTTAATTTATCGCAAGACGCTATTAGCGTGGCATCTGGTTTTATAAAAGAAAGTTATGGCGAAAAATATTTAGAAAACAGAACATATAAAACAAAATCTAAAGGTGCTCAAGAAGCCCACGAGGCTATTCGCCCAACCGATCCTTTAAGAACACCGGAGGAGATGACTTCTCATTTAGAACCTGCTCAATTAAAACTTTACCGCTTGATTTGGCAACGCTTTATGGCTACACAAATGGCGCCAGCTGTTTTTGATGCAACTACTGTAGATGTATTTGCTAAAAGCCAAAAGCTAGAAGCTAAAAGCTGTCTCTTTAGAGCCAATGGCCTCACTAAAAAGTTTGATGGTTTTACAAAGGTTTATTCTTTAAAAACCGAAGAAACTATTTTACCCGAATTAAAAGCGAACGAAAATCTTAATCTTTTAGAATTAAAACCCGAACAACACTTTACCGAACCTCCTGCTAGATTCTCCGAAGCTACTTTAATTAAAGCATTAGAACAACATGGTATTGGCAGACCATCCACCTATGCGCCAACTCTTTCTACTATTCAAAACAGAGGCTATGTAGAAAAAGACGAACAAAAAAAAATAAAACCCACCGAAATGGGTATAATAGTTAACGATTTATTAGTTGAACATTTTCCTAACATTGTAGATATAGATTTTACAGCTAAAATGGAAAAAAAGTTGGACAGTATCGCCGAAGATAAAATAGAATGGGTACCGGTTATAAGAGAATTTTATGAACCTTTTGAAAAAATTATAAAAGAAAAAATGGACGAACTTAAAAAAACAGATTTTAAAAACGACGAACCTACAGACAAAATTTGCCCTGAATGTGGCAAGCCGATTGTTATAAAATTAGGACGCTTTGGCAAATTTTATGCCTGCACTGGTTTTCCAGATTGCAAGCACACCGAACGAATTGTAAATAAAATAGATATGAAATGCCCAGATTGCAAAGAGGGCGATGTGATTGTAAAACGAACCCGCACTAAAAAAACTTTCTATGGCTGTTCACGTTATCCCGATTGCAAATATGCTAGTTGGGTTAATCCAAAACTAAAACCACAAGAAGAAACTCCGACGGAGCCAATAGAAAAAGAAGAAGATGAAAAAGAGGCGGACCATTAGGTCCGCCTCTTGCGTATTAAAGAACTCTCAACCCTTCGTACGACGAATCTCATCGATCCGCCGAACGATCACCCTCTGGTGAGTCCGACGGTCGCCGAGAATTACTCGGCAGAGACCCATCTGACGATTCGTGTCACCGTCCGGCCGGCAGGCATACCACCGGCCGGCGAAGCGAACTTCGTGGGTTTTGAACTCGTCGCTGGAGGGGCATCCTTCAGAAGACGAAACCTTGGAGACCTTCACGTCAGTGGATTCCACCCTCTTCCGAGCAGATGTCCTCCTCCGCGTCTGAACGGTCGTGGGAACACTGGTAGCGTTCGTTGTCGTGGGAATCACCACCAGAGGTTCTCCGGCCTGAAGAACCTCCTGTGCAGCCTGCCAAGCGAAGAACAGGAGAATCCCGACCAATGCGATCCAGATAAACTGCTCCATAACCCCCTCCGAGTTATAGGGTTTTAAAAAAAGAACCGCCTAAATTTCGATGGTTTAATATTATCATATATACAATCTATTGTCAATAGCACCAAAACCTCTTATCTGCTACGCTTAAACAATGCAAGAAATATTGGCTAAGATACTAGCTAAATATTCCCCTACAGAGGCTGAAACTATCCAGAAGGCCTATACTTTTGCTGAGCAAGCTCATACCGACCAAAAAAGAGATTCTGACGAAGACTATATTACTCACCCGCTAGCCGTTGCCCAAATTTTAACCGATTTTAATATGGACCACGAAACTGTGGCAGCAGGATTACTCCATGATGCTTTAGAAGAAAGTAATTACAAAATAGAAACCATAGAAAAAGAATTTGGACCAAAAATATCTTTTTTGGTTCAGTCGGTAACCAAATTACACCGCGTAAGTTATTCGGGCGAAAAAGGTTTCATAGAAAATTTTCATAAAATGATTTTAGCTACTGCCAAAGACATTCGCGTGGTTTTAATTAAGTTAGCCGATAGGCTTCATAACTTAGAAACACTAGATACTTTTAAAGGTAACAAAGAACGAATCGCTCGCGAGGCCTTAGAAGTTTATGCGCCACTCGCTTCGCGCTTAGGCATGGGCGAATTAAAAGGCATAATGGAAGACTATGCCTTTCCTTATGTTTACCCCGAAGAATATAAAAATCTTTTAGACTTTGTAAAAGATCAAATTGCCGAAAACAAAAAATATGCAGAAAGAATAAAACCAGCTGTAGAAAAAATATTAAAAGAAAATAATATCCGCTATATTCGTTTAAGTGCTCGCGCTAAACATTTGTACAGCTTATGGCGCAAACTTCAAAAATACGAATTTAATTTAGAAAGAATGTACGATCTTGTGGCGCTTCGAGTTATTGTGCCCGACATTGTTTCTTGTTACGAAACCTTAGGTGTATTACATAAATATTGGCAACCACTGCCCAATAGAATAAAAGACTATATTGCCCTGCCTAAACCAAATGGTTACCAATCTTTGCATACCACTGTTTTTTGCGAGGAAGGCAAAATAACCGAATTCCAAATAAGAACCGAGGAAATGAACAAAAATGCAGATTACGGTATTGCCGCCCACTGGAGCTATAAAGAATCAAAAAATCCCATAGCCAAAAAATATTCTTGGTTACACCAACTTTCCGAATGGCAAAATCAAGATCTAAATAGCGAAGATTTTTGGGAAAACGCAAAAATAGATTTCTTTAAAGATAGAATTTTTGTTTATACACCTAGAGGCGACGTTATAGAATTACCCGAAGAAGCTACACCACTAGACTTTGCTTATGCAATCCATTCTGATTTAGGCGATAAATGCATCCAAGCCAAAGTCAACGGAAAAATTATGGGTATCACACACACATTAAATGATGGCGATATTATAGAAGTTGTTACAGGAAAAAATCAAAAACCCTCGCAGGATTGGTTAAGGTTTATTAAAACCTCTAAAGCCAGAACAAAAATTAAGGAAAGATTACGATTGATTGGTTAGTTTTTTAATTAGCCTATCTAAATCCTCTTGAGAATAAAAACTGATAGCTAGTTTTCCTTTTTCTCGGTTACCCGAAAAGGAGACTGGTGTGCCTAAAGTGTCTTGAATTGTTTTTTTGTAATTTTCTAATTCCGGATCACTAACTCTTGTAGCTTTGGCCTTATAAGATTCATCCTGGCGAACAATATCTTCTAATTCTCTAACCGATAAAGTTTTTTTAATAATTTCGTCGGTTAAAAATATTTGGCGTTCAGAATTTTTTACTGCAAGTAAAACCTTGGCATGTCCTTCGCTTATTTTTCCGTCGGAAATACTTCGTTGAACTTCGTATGGTAAATCTAAAAGACGAACTCTGTTGGCAACCACCTCGCGACTCTTGCCAACTTTTTGAGCCACCTCCATTTGGGTTAATTTAAATTCAGTCATTAAACGTTCATAAGCCAAAGCCTCTTCTATGGCATTTAAATTTTGCCGCTGAACATTTTCTATTAAAGCAATTTCCAGTTTTGTGGCATTGTCTGGATTTTTAATAATTACAGGAACTTGCCTAAGCCCCGCAATGCCAGCCGCCTTTAAACGACGTTCGCCAGCTATTAACTGGTATTCAACTCTAGTTCCACTAGAAACCTCCAATTCTACTTTCGAAACCAAAAGAGGTTGTAGCATGCCGTATTGCTTCATAGAATCTGCTAAACTATTAAGTTCTGTTTCGTCGAATTCTTTTCTGGGCTGATAAGGATTTGGTTTTAT
>CALRHC010000005.1 GCA_943359335.1 Candidatus Yanofskyibacteriota bacterium | reverse complement strand
TTTAATCCCGTTAGAGGCCGCGAGGGCTCGCAGCGACCCTCTGCCTCTAACGGGACGAGCCTTGCCTTTGGAATCGGACTCAATTAGGGCTATACCTGTTTCATCGCAGCTGGTTTCTATAGCTAGTATCTTCATATCAGTTTACAAATAATAGCCACAGTTGTATTATAAAACAAGTTTTAGGGCTGTATGGCGCCATCGTCTAGCCTGGTTAGGACGCAGGGTTTTCAACCCTGTAACACGGGTTCGAATCCCGTTGGCGCTACAATCTTGGGTCCGCTTTTGGGCGGACTTTTGACTAGTTATGGATAACAAATGGTATTTGCGTGTTGGCCGCGCTACGGAAATCGAAAGCAAGAGCGATAGAAGAATCTACCGAGCATTAGAAATTATGCCCGGTGTTTTGGCTTGGGGTACGCTTATTGGCTTGGTTTTACTTTCAATTTTTAAGCCAGCTTGGGTGGCTGTTTTTATTATTCTTTTCGATACTTACTGGTTTGTAAAAGTTTTATATTTATCTTTCCATTTGCGTTCGGGTTACAAGCGAATGAAAGAAAATTTAAAAATAGATTGGTGGGCTCGCCTCAAAGAAAATTCTAACTGGGAAGATTATTGGCATTTAATAATTTTGCCAATGTACAAAGAACCTCTGGAAGTTGTGGAACCAACTTTTGAAGCTTTGGTAAGTTCAAAATACGATACCAGCAAAATGATTGTGGTTTTGGCTTTGGAAGAGCGTGGTGGCGAAGAACCTAAACAAACAGCCGAATTTTTACGAAATAAATTTGGCAGTAAATTTTTTAAATTCTTAGTAACAGTTCACCCAGATAATATTGCTGGCGAACTAGCTGGCAAGGGTTCCAACGAAACTTGGGCAGGGAAGCGTGTAAAAGAAGAAGTTATTGATCCGTTACATTTACCATACGAGAAAATAATAGTTTCGGTTTTTGATGTAGATACAAATGTTTGGGAACAATATTTTTCTTTGCTTACGCATAAATATATTTCGCACCCTAACCCAGAAAGAGCTTCTTTCCAGCCAGTTTCTATTTTTACCAACAATATTTGGGAAGCTCCGGCGTTAGCCCGAGTAGTTTCTTTTTCTTCTACTTTTTGGTTAACCATGCAGCAAGAACGTCCAGAAAGGCAGGTTACTTTTTCTAGCCATTCTATGAGTTTTAAAACTTTGGTAGAGGTCGGTTTTTGGCAGGCGAATATTGTTTCGGAGGATTCTAGAATTTTTTGGCAGTGCTACAACTTTTATAACGGAAACTATGAAACAGTTTCTTTATACGCTCCGGTTTATATGGACGCCGCGGTTGATTCAACTTTTTGGAAGAGTATGAAAGCTTTGTACAAACAACAGCGTCGTTGGGCTTGGGGAACAGAGAATTTAGTTTATGTGCTTTTTGCTTTTATAAAAAATAAAGAATTATCTTTGGGTAAGAAATTGCGCCACGGTTTTAATTTAGTTGAAGGATATTATTCTTGGGCAACTAATGCTTTAATTATTTTCTTGATGGGTTGGTTGCCGGTGCTTTTGGGCGGTTCGGCTTTTAACCTAACAGTGCTTTCGTATAATTTGCCCCGCATTACACGTGTAATAATGACATTGGCCATGGTAGGGTTAATTTCTTCGGCCGTAATTAGTATGAACCTTTTGCCACCACGCCCACCGCAATATGGAAAAGGAAAATATATTTGGATGTTGCTACAATGGATATTGGTTCCGTTTACCACAATAATTTTTGGATCCATTCCAGCATTAGAAGCACAAACAAGATTGATGTTAGGTAAATATATGGGATTCTGGGTTACACCTAAATCCAGAATTGGTGTAACCCAGAAGCAGTGAAGGGGTCGGGAAACGGTAGTTTCCCGTGGCGGAAACCTGCCTGCCGGCAGGCAGGTATTTAAAACCGAGGGGTTTTAAAGAGGAGCGAAATTTCTTGAGCGACGACGATTTTGGGTTGCGCCAAAAAGTAGATTGACAAACAAGTCATAGAATATTATAATATTTTACAAAGCTGTTCTTTCTAACTTTTTCATGGAGGCTGTTATGGTCGAAATTAGAAAGCGGCATATTCCCAAGTCCACATACGTTCTTAACGGGGAGATCCAAATCGGCGATTTCAAGGTTTTGACCGAGGATAGGTGGATAGACCCTGATACGAGGACGGTGGCTGCGTATTCCGTAGCTCAGGCCAAGCTCCTTCTCGCAAAGAGGTTTGAGAGGTTGCTTGGCAGGAGAGTGTTCATTGGAAACGCGATGGTAAGGAAAGTTGGGGTTCTGATTCCAACTCCGCCGCCAAAACCCATACAGAGGAAGGAGAGGAAAGTTGCGTCTAGTGGCTGGATCCAAGAAGTGCTTCATTTCTAGAAGCAAAGATTCGTGCCCCGATAAAATCGGGGCATTTTTTATTTATTCCCAATGTATGTCTTCTTTAAATTCCGAGAGTCTTTCTAAAAGTATAGGATGGTTTGCTATTTTATCTTTTTGAAAAAATAAATTTACAGCTTGTTGTACTTCTTCTATTAAGCTGGCGTCTTTTAGCGAAGCCATTGCAAGATCGGGTAAGCCCGATTGCACACTGCCAAAAAATTGGCCAGGGCCACGGATTTCTAAATCTTTTTCGGCTAATTTAAAACCATCTTCACTTTCTACTAAAATTTTTAAACGCTCGGCAGAATTTTTAGAAGAAGTTTCGGTAAATAAAAAACAATAACTTTGATGTTCGGCGCGTCCCACACGCCCGCGAAACTGGTGTAATTGCGAAAGCCCGAATCTGTCGGCGCCTTCTATCATCATTACGCTGGCGTTAGGAATATCTACGCCAACTTCTACAACAGATGTTGAAACTAAAACATCTGTTTTTTTATTTTTAAAATCTAACATTACCTTTTCTTTTTCTTGTGCTTTTAAGCGGCCGTGTAATAAACCAATTTTTAAATGAGGGAAAATATCTTTAGATAACTTTTCGTATTCAGCGGTGGCGTTTTTTACTTCGCTCATTATGGCAGCTTCGGATTCTTCTATTAACGGGCAAATAACAAAAGCTTGCCTGCCTAGTTTAATTTGGTTTTCTATAAACTGATAAGCTTTGCCGCGGTTAGTAGGCGAAACAGCTTTGGTAATTATTTTTTTTCTGCCTTTTGGTAGTTCTTTTAAAAGTGATAAATCTAAATCGCCATATATTGTTAAAGCCAGTGTGCGGGGGATAGGTGTAGCGCTCATGGATAGTAAATGTGGAATAGCAGAGTGTTTAGGGTCTTTTAATAAAGACGCGCGTTGATCTACACCAAAGCGATGTTGTTCGTCTACAACAACTAGGGCTAGGTTTTTAAACTTTACATTCTTTTGTATTAAGGCGTGTGTGCCTACAGCAATATCTATTTTATCTAGACCCGATTTTAATTTATGAGATGCGGTTAACAATCCAATTTTAATTGGCCAATTCTTAAAAAGATTACTTAGGGTTTTAAAGTGTTGCGAGGCCAAAATTTCGGTAGGAGCCAAGAAAGCAACTTGTTGCTTTTGAGTTGCAGTATTTAAAGCGGCGATAGCAGCTACCACAGTTTTGCCACTGCCAACGTCGCCCACTAGAATGCGATTCATTGGGGTTGGCTTTTCTATATCTTTTAATATTTGCCATGAAGCTAATTTTTGCGAATTGGTTAATTGAAATGGCAACGAGGTGATAAATTTTTTTATTAAAGGTAAATTTGTTGGAATTGGTTGCGCTAGCTTAGATTTTATTTTTTCTTTTTCGTTTCTAGAATAAATTTGAAGCAAGAAAATATCTTGAAAGGCTAAACGTTTTTGAGCTTCTTCTATTTCTTCTTTATTTTTTGGAAAATGAATTTTTTGCAGTGCTTGGCGTAAAGCTATTAAGCTAAATTCTTTGGCTATAAAATTTGGTAGAAAGTCGGGAATATTTATTAAATTATCTAAAATTGTTTTTATTTTTAACCTTAAATAACGCGAAGTCAAACCTGCGGTTTCGGGGTATATAGCGATTAAACCTGCGGTATGCAGCATCTCTTTGTCGTAAGGTTCTTCGCCTAGAACTTCGAAAGCTGGATTAGAAAAATATAATCCGCGTTTACCCATAGAAATTTTGCCAGAAATATTTACCCACAAACCTTTTTTAAGTGTATTGGTTAAATAGGGTTGGTTAAACCAAACCGACATTATTGGAGCAGTTTCATCTTCTAGCAAAGCTTCGGTAATTGTCATGTTGCGCTTCCAAATTCTTTTTTGGCCGATGTTTAAAATTTTTGCAGTAATAGTAGCTTTCTCACCGATTATTAAATCGGCGATATTTTTTATTTGTGAAAAATCTTCGTAACGAAAAGGTAAGTGTAATAAAAGATCACTAACCTTTTTAATTTTAAGTTTGGTTAATTTTTCTAAAACTTTTGGGCCGATTCCAGAGAGGTCTTTAATAGGGGAAGAGTAGTCGAACATGTTGTATTTAGATTACATCGCTATATATTTTGGGGCAAATAAAAACCCAGCTTACGGCTGGGTTAGAAGAAGAACTATCCTCTCTCTATAACATTCTCTATTGCTTCGAAAACTATTTCTCGGACAAGTTTTTTTAGTTCTTGGGGTTTCATACCTGTGACGGCTAAACCTGTCATTCCAGTTAAGAGACGAATTACCCTTTCGATTTGAGATTCGGCTATTAATGTAATTTCTTTTTTCCGTCTCGAGCTTATCTTTACTTTATTTTTTATAGCTAAATCTCTAATGCTTTTTTTAATGGCCAATATCTGTTCTACTATTTCTGGTGTAATAGAAGCAACTTCTATTCCATTAACCTCACAGAAACTTTTGACTTCGTTCTCTATTTGTTTAGGTATCCTAACTTGAATGGTGGCAACATTAGGTTTGCTCATTTCACAGGTCTCCCTTTTTAAGGTGCTTTGGGTAGACTATATAACAAAAAAGTATGATCCAGCAATGGATCATACTTTTTTAAACTGTGCGCCTATGAGCCTGCCTGCCGACAGGTAGGGAATCGATCACAACTTTTGTTTTCGCCGTCGCTCAAACAAAGTCGCGATCCCGCCTTGCGATTCTGCCTGCTGGCATAATATCGCTCCGGCTTTCGATTCCTCACTTAACAAACTTATATTCAAAAACAGATACCTCATGAATGAAGTATCTGTTTTTGCTATGTGCGCCCATGAGGAATCGAACCTCAATCCCAAGCTCCGCAAGCTTGTGTCCTATCCGTTGAACGATGGGCGCTTATTATTAAATTTAAAACTTCAAAATTCTCGCCAGAATATCAGTCATGGATTCGTTGTGTTCTTTTTCCGTAACTGCTGGCGATAAAATATCTCTTACTGTGTTTGTATCTGTTTCGGCAAGGGGAACTTCTAAATGCGAATTCGTTATGTTTTTACCTTCTAAGCTTAGAACATTACCATTCTCTCTTTCGAAAATCCAGAATGATTTAAAATCTGCTAATTTATATATTTTTTCTCCAATTGCAAGGTTCTCTGTGTCTAGGAAAAAATCGTATTCGTTAGGTTCTTTAACTGCATAAATATTTATTAGAGCGGCAGATATTATTACGAAAACAGCCATAAGATAGCTCTTTAAAATTATGGCTACAACCACTAAAGCCAAAGCCAGAATCCACAAAGAAATAAACCAATTAGGATGCCTTTCTGGTTGTTCAAATTCAAGTGCCCGCCAAGTTAGTTTGTCCATTAAAAAGTTCTGAGTTTACTAATATAGAATCTGCGGAGGCGAGAGGATTCGAACCTCTGTGGGGTTTTTTAGACCCCGACGGTTTAGCAAACCGTTGCCTTAAGCCGCTCGGCCACACCTCCGTACGATCTCGGCAAAGCCTCGATCAAAAATTTGTGTGACCTCGGGCTCCAAGGGTTTCTTTTGAAACCCGTTAAGCGCTATAACATAGCACTCAACCCGCTCGGCCACACCTCCTTTATCTGTATATAAATTATCAAATTAAATTGAATAAAGCCAGCTTTTATGATATTTTTCAGTAAATGGCGGGGTGCTAGAGTGGTTGAATAGGACAGTCTTGAAAACTGTTAGAGGTGAAAGCCTCTCGTGAGTTCGAATCTCACCCCCGCCGCCTTATTTAAATATATAAAAACTATGCCATCTGGACCAGAAATGATGAGGAATTTTAATAACCCAGAAGAAGATAATCTTCAAGATCTTTTCGTTAATACACCCGAAAATCCATTAGAGCTTCCACAATCCGAAGTTAGTCAATTTGAACACGAAATTACAAAAGAAGTTACACCCGAAACCGTGGCTAAAGCTTGGGGAAAGTTAAGTGATATAGAAAAAAAGTTTATAACTAGTCCCCAAGAACAATTTGATTCCATAATTCCAGAATACGAAAGTAAACACGGCGAAAAGAAAGCCGGAGCAATTAGGGTTTTACGCAAGTTAATTTTAAAGCATGATCCACTAGTTGGTTTAATAGAAAATTAAAATGGAAAATAATTTAGAAAATAAATTTGAATCGGAGGAGGAAAAAATGTCTCGTGCTGTAAAAATGCGAGATGAACTTTATGAAAGAAACTTTGTTGTTCTTCAAGATGCTATCGTTGATTATGTAGAAGATATAAGAGCAAAGCACCCCGATTATTTAGAATATATTTTTTATCATATGTTGATAGGTAGTACACCAAAATATAAATTATCTAAACTTGATTTTGAAGGTGAGGATTCAGTAATGAATTTCTTGGAAAAACAGATTCAAGAATTACCTCCAAAAAATAAATAATGTTTAGGGTTTTAAAAAAAGATTCTTCGTCTAGAGCTAGGTTAGGAATTATAGAAACTCCTCATGGAATTATAGAAACTCCAAGTTTTGTGGTGGTAGGCACGCATGCCAAGGTTAGGGAGCTTTCTAGCCAAGATTTAGTTAGAGCAAAGACCCAACTTATTATTTCTAATACTTATCATATGTGGCAGAAATTGGGTGATAAGGGTTTAAGAAAATATCCGGGTTTGCATGAATCTATGGATTGGCAGCGTCCTTTAATGACAGATTCCGGTGGATTCCAAGTTTTTAGTTTGGGTTTTGCGCGCGAACTTGGTGGCGGTAAGGTGGCAGGCAAGGGATTACTTCAACAAGAAAATACTCCGGAAGAAAATTTAGTTAGAATTACAGAAGAGGGAGTATTTTTTTCTGTCCAAGACGAATCCGCCACGGGTGGAAAGAGAGAGATGTTTTTAGATGCAAAAAAATCTGTTTGGATTCAAGAAAAATTGGGTGCTGATATTATTTTGGCTTTCGACGAACCAACCTCTCCCTTACACGATTATAAATACAATAAAGAAGCTTTAGTGAGAACTCATAGATGGGAGGAAGAATCTTTGAAGGCAAAAACTACTAATCAAAAGATGTATGGAATTGTGCAGGGTGGATTATTTGAAGACCTGCGAAACGAAAGCGCAAGGTTTGTGGCGGGTTTAGATTTTGATGGTTTTGCTTTGGGTGGTTCGTTTGGTTCTTCTTTTGGTGGCAAAGAAAAATCTTTTAACGAAATAGATTGGATGGTTCCGTTTTTACCAGAAGATAAACCTAGGCATTTATTGGGTATAGGTTTGGTACATGATATTTTTATGGGAGTTTCTAAGGGTGTAGATACCTTTGATTGTGTTGTGCCAACACGTGAGGGCAGGCACGGACATGTTTATATATCTAATGGCAGAATAGATTTAACAAAGGGAAAATACCACAGAGACGAAACCTTGCTTTGTCCTGATTGTGATTGTGCTGTGTGTACTGTAATTACAAGAGGCGAACTGTATCAATTATTTAGAGATAAAAATCCTCGTGCGGGTTATTTAGCTTCTTTTCATAATATTTATTTTTTTAATAATTTGATGGCTAAGATTCGGCAATCTATTGCTGAAGATAAATTTGAGGAGTTGAAATCGAAATATGTTTCGTTATAGTATTCTTTAACGAAAACAAATGGCTGCCTCAATTATAAATTGTTTCAATCCCGAAGAAGCCGATGTGGTTTTAGTTGGCGCAAATTACGATGTTACCTCATCTTTTAGCAAGGGTGCCGATAAAGGACCAATTGCCATAGTTGATTGTTTGCATACACAAGTAGAATTTTTTGAGCGCCACACCAAAACATCTCCAGCCGAAGAAATTAAAATTGCCTACCACGATCTTGGCGATATTAACCATTTATCGCCAGAAGAAATGGTGGAATATGTTCGTTCCATACACGAACATTATTTTTCGCAAGGAAAATTTGTAATTGTTTTGGGTGGAGAACATTCCATTACCAATGGGGCTGTGCAATCTTTGGCTCGGCAGGGACTGGCCGAAAATGTAACAGTTTTACAAATAGATGCGCATTTTGATTTGCGCGATACCGATACCGATTTTAACGATACGCCTTATGGAAAATATTCTCACGGCTGTGTGATGCGCCGTACTTTTGAAAACGGTTTTGATACCGTTCATGTTGGTATAAGAGCATACTGTCAAGAAGAATATAATTTTGCCCGTGAAAATAATTTAAAAGTTTTTGAATGGGGCAAAGGACCAAAACCATCGTTTAAAAAAATTATTGATTCAATTAAAACAGATAAAGTTTATTTAACGCTCGATGTAGATGGAATTGATCCTGTGCATATGCCCGCCACAGGCACGCCTGTTCAGGGAGGGTTAGATTGGGAATATTTATATGGCTTGTTAGATGAATTATTTAGGTCAAAAAATATTATTGGTGCCGATATTGTGGAAGTGGCACCACGGGCCGGTGACACTTTAACCGAATATGGCGCTGCACAGATTTGTTATTCATTAATTGCTTATAAAACAAGAAAAAATATGGAAAAAGAAGCTGTCATAGACGAGCCTCGTCCTGAAGGGCAGGAAGATGAAATAAATTTCGAGCTTGATAATTCGGAAAATTTTTACGAAGAAATTAATCAAAATGAGTTACAGGGCAAGCCTGTAATTGCACATCCAGTAGATAAACTGGATTCTTTAAGAGAAGTTTTTGAAAATGCTTTACCGGCTTTCGGCGGCGCTTATTTAAGAAGAGTTTATACAATTTTACGGGAAGCTATTTTAAATAATGTTCCTTTGATAGTTACAGTGGCGGGTCCGGTAACAGTTTCTGATCAACATCGCGCATGGCTTATTCCACTTTTAGAAACAGGTTGGGTGGCTTACATAACTGTTACCGATGCTATTTGTTACCACGATGGCCACGATGCTTTATATAAAGCCGAGGCGGGGAATCGTTCTATTAAAGAAGTAGATATTTTTGGTGATGATGGGGCGTATCGCGAAGCTGGAATAATTCGTGTGGCCGATACTGGTTTTAAAGAAGAAGTTTTGTTTGACCAAGATATGATGATAAGTGCAATTTTGCAAAGACCGGAATTTCAGAAAAGAATGACAACCACAGAACGTAATTATCTTTTGGGTAAATATTACGAAGCTCAAGAAAAAGAAGTTGGCGTTCGTGCTGGTTTACTATCTACTTGTTCTAAATTGGGCATCCCAGTTTTCATTGGTGCGCCGGCAGATGGTAGTGCTTTTTTAAATTCAGTTAAACTTTGGGCACTTAACAAGATTTCAAACCGTCCTTATTGGTTTGATTACGATTTACACGCCGACGTTTTTGAAAGTTGTGCGTATCACTATTGGGGTTTGTTTAATTCTGAATCAAAAGCCTTGGGAGTTTTAATTTTGGGTGGAGGTGTACCAAAAAATTATAGCTTACAGCCAGAACCAACTCTCTCACAGATATTTTTACTACAAGATATTCGGGGTTACGATTACGATGTTCAGATTGTTTCCTCTCCTGTAACAGATGGTAGCTTATCTTCGTGCTTTCCTTCGGAAGCCGTTTCGTGGGGTAAGGTAAACCCAGAAACTTACCGCCAACAAACCGAAAGCATGCAAGCAGATTATTCAATGGTTATGCCGTTTATTGTTAAGGCTCTGTTAGATGATCCGACTTTACCAAAAAGAAATCAGTTAGGTTTGTATCACAAGCGCGGTGAGCTTACTAATAGGCTTTTTGATGCTGTTTCCAGAAACCAAGATACTATAGAAAAAACCCTAAATTACCCCCTAAAAATAGTAGCAAGGGGTGATGGTGGTTTGCTTATTGACTAGGGAGGGTCTGATATATTACAATTGGCTTGCGAATAATTTCGTTGGTATAAGCAAGCATCTTGGATAGGGTAGTTTTTACCTTGTCTTTTTATCTTCATTTAATAATATTTTAAAAAATTAAATAATAATTAATAAAATCCATGGCAGACAAATTTGAACGCACTAAGCCGCATGTTAACGTCGGCACAATCGGACACGTTGACCACGGCAAAACCACGTTAACCGCCGCTATTTTGCATGTCCTTCATATGAAGGGTTTTGTAAAGAAGATGGAAAGAGTAGACGATATAGACAACGCTCCAGAAGAAAAGGCGCGTGGTATTACTATTGCTTTGCACCATTCTGAATACGAATCGGAAAAGCGTCACTATGCTCATATCGATGCCCCAGGACACGCCGATTATATCAAAAACATGATTACCGGTGCTGCTCAAATGGACGGCGCGGTTTTAGTGGTTTCTGCTGCTGATGGCCCTATGCCTCAAACCAGAGAACATATTCTTTTAGCTCGCCAAGTAGGTGTTCCTGCTATTATTGTCTTCTTAAACAAAGTAGACCAAGTTGATGATCCTGAACTAGTAGATTTAGTAGAAGCTGAAATTAGAGAACTTTTAAATAAGTACGAATACCCAGGTGATACCACTCCTGTTATAAGAGGTTCTGCTTTAAAAGCTTTAGAAACTAAAACTGCCGATGACGAAGGTGCTAAACCAATTTTGGAATTGGTAAAAGCCATGGACGATTTTATTCCAGAGCCAAAAAGAGAGGCCGACAAACCTTTCCTTATGCCTATTGAAGATATTTTCTCTATTGAAGGCCGAGGCACAGTGGTTACGGGTAGAATTGAGCGTGGCAAGGTTAAAATAAACGAAGAAATAGAAATTGTAGGTTTACGTCCAACGCAAAAAACAGTGGTTACTGGTATCGAAATGTTTAACCGATCTTTAGATGAAGGACAAGCCGGAGACAATGCTGGTATTTTGCTTCGTGGTGTTAAGAAAGATGATCTTGAACGTGGACAGGTTTTATCCAAACCAGGTTCTATTACGCCTCACACAGAATTTGAAGCCGAAATTTATGTATTAACAAAAGAAGAGGGTGGTCGTCATACCCCTTTCCTTAAAGGATACAAACCTCAATTTTATATAAGAACAACTGATGTTACTGGTGAAGTTCTTTTACCGGAAGGCACTGAAATGGTTATGCCAGGAGATACAGTTAAGCTTTCAGTAAGATTGATTGCCGCAGTAGCTATGGAAGAGAAGCAAAGGTTTGCTATAAGAGAAGGAGGTAAAACAGTAGGCGCGGGTGCGGTTACTAAAATCATAAAGTAACATTAAACGCGAAAGTTGCACTTTACTAAAATGGCTACGACAACAAAGAAGACAACCGTTGAAGAAGTAAAACAAAGATTACGTATTAAAATAAAAGCTTATGATAGCAAGATAATAGACACTTCTTGCCGTCAGATAGTTGATATTGCTTTGCGTAACGGCGCTGAGATTGTGGGTCCTGTACCACTGCCTACGGAAATTCATAAATATACAGTGAACAGATCAACTTTTGTACACAAAGATTCACGAGAGCAATTTGAAATGAGATCCCACAAAAGATTAATTGATATTTTAAATCCAAGCCCAAAGATTATTGATGCATTGATGAACTTGAATTTGCCGGCGGGCGTGGATATTGAGATTAAGATGTAATCTTGGTAGAATATTTTTTGAAAAGTTAAGATGAACGTTTGGTTAGTTGGTTTCCGGAAAAGCCGGGTTTACCCCGGTTTTTTCAATGCATATGAAATACATAATAGGAGAAAAACTTGGTTCAACACAGATATTGAATAACAGAGGTGAAATAACCCCTGTGACTTTGGTTAGCGCCGAAGATGCTGTTGTCTTGCAGATTAAGACTCAAGAAAAAGATGGCTATACAGCTGTTCAGGTTGGTTCTATCTCTAAAAAAGAAAAGAATGTGAACAAATCTATGAAGGGCCATTTTAAGGGTTTGGGTAGCTTTAGAGTTATTAGAGAGTTTAGAATTGCAGATACTTCGGGATATAACGTGGGTGATAAAATCGCTGTTTCCAATTTTATTGTAGGGGACTATGTAAAAGTAAGTGGTAAAACTATTGGTCGCGGTTTTCAAGGAGGTGTTAGAAGACACGGCTTTAAAGGAGGTCCTGCTTCGCATGGTCACCGTGATGTTTTGCGTAAGCCGGGTTCTATTGGTGGACGTTTTCCTCAAAGAGTTTTAAAAGGAAAAAGAATGGCTGGAAGAATGGGTCAAAACAGAATCACAACAAAAAATATTGAAGTTGTTAAAATTGATGCTGAAAGAAAAATTATTGCCTTAAAAGGTGCTTTGCCTGGTAAGAACGGAACAATAATAGAAATCAAAATTTAATTAAAGAAATGGAAACCAAATTATACAATAAGGAAGGAATGGAAACTGGGAATATTGATATGTCCGAGAAGGTTTTTGGTTTGCCACAAAATTTAGATTTGATTCACCAAATTAGAGTAAGTATGTTGGCTAATCAAAGAAAGCCAGTGGCTCATAGCAAAACAAGAGCCGAAGTTAGTGGTACAGGTAAAAAACCTTGGCGACAAAAAGGAACTGGTCGCGCTAGACACGGCTCTAAGAGGTCGCCTATTTGGGTGGGCGGAGGTGTTGCTCATGGACCAAGAAATGACAAAAATTATTCTAAAAAAATAAATGCTCAAATGTTGAAGAGAGCTTTGAACACCTTGTTAAGTTCGAAGTTTAAGAGTGGCCAAATAAAAGTTGTAGAAGATTTTTCTTTAAGCGATGCTAAAACAAAATCATTTAAAGAATTGTCTAATAAAATCGCAGGAGGCGATGCTAGAAGCATGCTTTTTGTTTTACCTTTTAGAAATGAGAATATTTTGAAAGCTAGCCGAAATTTAGAAGTTTCGGTTAATAGTGTTTTGGGATTAAGCTTTTTGGATGTTCTTAAGGCTAAAAAAATAGTTTTTACTAAATCGGCTGTTGAAGCTTTAAATAAATAACATGGCATTATTTGGATCAAATAAAAAAGAAAAAGATGTGATTGTAAACACCAAGGAAAAAGGTGTTAATAGCGCCATGAATTTAAAGGTCTTAAAAAGACCAATTATTTCTGAAAAAGCTTTAGGTTTGGAATCTCGCGGAGAATATGTTTTCATGGTTGAATCTTTTGCTACTAAACCAGAAGTTAAAAAAGAAGTAGAAAAGAAATATGGTGTTAAGGTTGAAAAGGTAAATATGATGGTTTATAAACCAGAGCGCGTTTTATTTAGAGGTAAGGTAGGAGAACGAACTGGATTCAAAAAAGCGATGGTTAAATTAGTTGCCGGACAAAAGATAGAAATTTTGCCTAAGTAAAAATATGAGATTTTATAGACCTACATCACCAGCAGTAAGGCAGATGAGCGGTATTGAATACCGTAAGTTTATTACGGAAAAAAATCCTGAAAAATCTCTTACGATTAAATTAAAAGCAAGGGCTGGTAGAAATAATAAAGGCAGAATCACGGTTCGCCATCAAGGCTCTGGTGCTAAGAGAAGTTATCGTATTATTGATTTTAAACAATCAGTTATTGGTGAATCCGCTAAAGTTGAAACTATAGAATATGATCCATACCGAAATGCATTTATTGCTAAAATTCTTTCTACAAACGGAGCTAGAAGTTATGTTATTGCTCCTCAGGGGCTCAACGTTGGCGATATTGTAAAAACATCTAATGATATTGCAGATATAAAAATTGGTAATCGCTTGGCTCTAAAAGATTTTCCTTTAGGATCTTTCGTTTATAATGTTGAACTAAAACCAGGGCAAGGTGGTAAATTGGCTAGGTCCGCTGGTACCGCAGTTAAGGTTATGGCCAAAGAAGGAAACTATATAAGTTTGCAATTACCTTCCGGTGAAGTAAGAAAAGTTTTGGATATGTGCCTAGCTTCTTTGGGTTCTGTTTCTAATCCAGAAAGCAAAATGGTTGTTATTGGTAAAGCTGGTCGGGCACGTCATATGGGCACAAGACCAACGGTTAGAGGTTCTGCTATGAATCCAGTGGATCACCCATATGGTGGTGGTGAAGGTAGGCAGATGAGAGGTTTAAGAAGACCTAAGAATGCTTGGGGTAAAGGTACAAGAGGTGTTAAAACAAGAAAGAGAAAGAACCGTTCAAATGTATTTATAGTTTCAAGAAGAAAATAACATGTCTAGAAGTTTAAGAAAGGGTCCGTATTTGGACGAAAATTTAATGAACAAGTTAAAAACCTTAAAGCCTGGTGGCAAAGAGGTTATTAAAACATGGGCAAGGTCTTCGACTATAACTCCTGAAATGGTGGGCTACACAATAGGTGTTCATAATGGTAAAGTTCATGTCCCTGTTTTGATTGGAGAAGAAATGGTTGGACATAAATTAGGAGAATTTTCATTAACTAGAAAATTCGTAAGACATGGTGGTAAGATGCAACGCGAATTAGAAGCTGCTCAAAAAGTAGCTGAGACTACCAAAGCTCAAGCCGAAAAAGCTACTGCGCCTGCTAAAAAATAAATAACATGAAAGTCATTGCAAAACTAAATTATCTACATATAAGCCCAAGAAAAGTTAGGGCGGTGGTTAATGTTGTTAAAAAAATGAATCCGGAAGATGCAATGACGCAGTTAAAATTTTTTCCAAATATGGCTGCTCAACCTTTAACTAAATTAATTAAATCGGCTATAGCTAATGCTGAAAATAATTTTTCTTTAGATATTTCCGGTCTTAAGATTTCAGAATTTAAAGTAGATGGCGGACCAGTATTTAAAAGATTTAGACCAGCTTCTAAAGGCAGGGCTGCTCCGTTAAATAGAAGGACATCGCATGTAACCTTGGTTTTGGAAGGTCAAAGAATTAAAATAGATGGGGTTAAAAAAGAAACAGATGAGCACGAGGGTCATTCACATTCTTCCGAAAAGTTATCGAGTACGAAAACATCGGAAATTAATAAGAAGAGAGATCTAGGAACAAGAAGGGGTTCTAAGAAAAAAGGTTCGGGGTTTGTTAAAAGAATGTTTCAACGTAAAGCTATATAAAATAATATGGGTCATAAGATTAATCCAGTTGCCTTTAGACTAGGTATACAAAAAGATTGGAGCTCTAGGTGGTACAGTGAAAAAAACCGCATAGTTTTTTTGCGTGAAGATTTTTCCATAAGAGAATTTTTAAAAAATAAATTAGTTAAAGCTTCTGTTGATGGTATTGATATTGTTAGATCTGGAAATTCTATTTCTATAAGCATAAGATCGGCTCGACCTGGTATGATAATTGGCCGTGGTGGAAAGGGTCTAGACGAATTACAGCAGGGTATAAAGAAAGTTATTGCAAAAATACACACCGAAATAAAGACAAAATCAAATTCAACAATAAAAATAGAAATAGAAGAGATTAAAAAGCCCGAATTATTTGCTAGGTTAGTTGGGAAGAATATTGCCGAACAATTAGAAAAAAGAATTCCTTTTAGACGCGCAATGAAGATGATGGTAGAGAAGGTTATGGCAGAACCCGGTATTAAGGGTATTAAAGTTTTGGCAAAAGGTAGATTAGGTGGCGCCGAGATTGCAAGAAGGGAACAGTTGACAAGAGGTAAGATTCCGTTGCAAAATCTTAGAGCCGATATAGATTATGCTCACGAGGAAGCACATACAACGTATGGTGTTATTGGAGTTAAGGTTTGGTTGTATAAAGGTGATAAGTTTGAAGACAAATAAACATGTTGCTACCTAAAAGAGTAAAACACAGGAAATGGCATAGGGGCCGCAGTCGTGGTGTAGCTTCGCGCGGAAACAAACTAGATTTTGGTAGTTTTGGTTTGAAATCGCTCGAAACATGCTGGTTAACTTCAAGACAAATTGAAGCCGCTAGACGCGCAATGACCCATCACATGCAAAGAGGTGGCAAGGTCTGGATTCGAGTTTTTCCATCTAAGCCAGTTACAAAAAAAGGTGCAGAAGTAGGTATGGGTGGAGGAAAAGGAGCAGTGGATCATTTTGTTTTTCCATTAAAACCAGGACACGTTATTTTTGAAATAGATGGTTTGGCAAAAGATACAGCAGAGGAAGCCTTAAGATTAGCTGCGCACAAATTGCCTGTAATGACAAAAATAATTTCAAGATAAATTTATGTTGAAAGCCAAAGAATTAAGACAAAAGAATATTGAGGAATTGACGAAAACCCTACAAGAAGAAAGGGTTAAGTTAAGCGATCTTAATTTTAAGTTAGTTGGCGCTCAACTTAAGAATGTCAGTGAATTTAGTAAGATAAAAAGAAATGTTGCGGTTTTGTTAACGATATTAAACGAAAGAAAATAATAATATGTCAAAAAGAATTTTAACCGGAAAAATAGTAAGTAATAAAATGCAGAAAACTGTAGTAGTTGCTGTTACTTCTATTAAGGCACATCCAAAATATAAAAAGAGATTTAAATCGACAAAAAAATATCAGGCTCATTATGAGGGTGAAATGTTAAATATTGGAGACACCGTTATGATTGAGGAATCAAGGCCTATATCTAAAAATAAAAATTGGATTTTAAAGGAAGTTATAAAGGGCATAGCGCCTGATTTAGAAGAAAGTATTAAATAAAAAATATGATTCAGTTACGTACAATGTTAAATGTAGCCGATAACAGTGGAGCCAAATTGGTCCAGTGTATTAAGGTTTTGGGCGGATCAGGCAGAAAGATTGCTCACGTGGGCGATATTATTGTTGTATCTATAAAAGAAGCTGAACCAAGAAAATCTGTACATAAAAAGGAAGTTGTAAGAGCTGTTATTGTTCGCCAAAGAAAAGAATTTAAAAGAAAAGATGGAACTTACCTTAGGTTTAGCGATAATGCTGTTGTTTTAGTTGATAATAAAGAACCTAAGGGAGGAAGAATTTTCGGTCCAATACCAAGAGAGCTTAAGGAAAAAGGTTTCGATAGGATAATTTCTTTGGCCGAAGAAGTAGTATAGATTTATAAAGGCAAAAACATGAAGATCAAAAAAGGAGATCAAGTAAAAATAGTATCTGGTAAGGATAAAGGTAAAACCGGAAAAGTTATCAGAGTTTTCCCCGAGGACAATAAAGTCTTGGTGGAAGGTTTAAACTTGTTTAAAAAGCATGTTAAATCTCGTCAGCAAGATAAAAAGGGTGAAATTATTTTAATTCCAAAACCAATTACTGTTTCGAAGATTATGATGATGTGTTCTTCTTGCAATAAGCCTACCAGAATTGGTTATTCTGTTTCTGCTGGGAATAAGACAAGGATTTGCAAAAAATGTAAGCAAACGTTATAAATTACAAGACCATGATCGGATTAAAAGATAAAATTCAAAAGGAAACCAAGGTTTTACAAGAAAGGCTAAAAGCAGCCAATATTTGGGCTTTGCCAAGAATTACCAAGGTTGTGGTTAATGTTGGTTTGGGTAGAGTTGTTGTAGCAAGCGCTAAACCCGAAGACATTATTAAAAGAGTTTCGGAGGAAATTTCACGCATAACCGGACAAAAGCCAGTAGCTACAGAAGCAAAGAAAGCTATCGCTTCTTTTAAAACAAGACTTGGTATGACCCTTGGTATTAAAGTAACTTTGCATGGTTCTAAAATGTATGATTTCTTGGAAAAATTTGTAAGAACAGCTTTGCCAAGAACCAGAGATTTTAGAGGCATGAAAGAAAGCTGTGTAGATAGTCATGGTAATTTGAATGTTGGACTTAAAGATCATACGGTTTTTCCTGAAACTTCGGCAGATGCTGCACATTCATTTGGTTTTCAATTTACAGTTAAGGTTTTGAATTCAAATAAAGAGAAGAGTTTGGAATTTTTTAAATCATTAGGTTTCCCGTTTGAAAAGAAAACGAAATAAAATTATGCCAAAAGTATCAGTCATTGCTAGAGCCAAAAAGAAACCTAAGTTTTCAACCCGACAGGTTAATAGGTGTTGGAAATGTGGTCGCAAAAGAGCGTTTATGAGAGATTTTGGTTTGTGCAGAATTTGTTTTAGAGAATTAGCATACAAAGGCGAAATACCAGGAATTAAAAAATCAAGTTGGTAAAAATTTATGGACCCAATATCAGACATGTTAACAAGAATAAGGAATGCTGGAGCCGTTAATAAAGAAACGGTTAGTATGCCTTTTTCTAAAATGAAACAAGAATTAGCCAATGTTTTAAAAAAGGCTAATTTGATTTTAGATTTTGAAAAAAAGGGTAGAAATATTTCTGGTAAGAAATTGGAGTTAAGACTTAAATATGTAGAATCGTATCCTGCTATATCTGGTGCTAGAAGAATATCTAAACCAGGACAAAGGATTTATATTAAACATAACGAAATTTTCCCAAAAAAAGATGGAACCATTAAAATAATTTCAACTTCTAAAGGTATTATGGTGGATGTCGAAGCCAGAAGAAGTAAGTTGGGCGGAGAAGTTGTTTGTGAAATAAATTAAAAACCATGTCTAGAATAGGAAAGAAAATAATAATTTTGCCGGAAAAAGTCTCTGTAGAAGAAAGAGATGGTTTTGTTTTGATTAAGGGTCCAAAAGGCGATCTATCTTTTAGGTTGCCAAGAGGTATAGCTACATCTCTTAAGGAAAAGGAATTAACAATTACCGCCAAAAACGAATCTAATCCTTCGTGGGGCACCTCTAGATCTATAATAGATGGGATGATTTACGGAGTTGTTAATGGTTATGAAAAAAAACTCGATATTGAAGGTGTAGGTTTTAAAGCTCAACTTCAAGGCAATAAATTAATATTAAATATTGGTTTTTCTCATCCTGTTGAATTTGAGTCTCCGGTTGGCGTTACATTAAGAGTTGAAAAAAATAGTATTTTTGTAAGTGGGTTCGATAAATTTTTAGTAGGACAAGTTGCTGCTAAAATAAGAAATTTTAAAAAACCAGAACCATACAAGGGAAAAGGAATACGCTATTCTGGTGAAATAATTAGACGCAAAGCCGGTAAGAAAGCGAGTGCTGGAGCCTAAAGATATTATATAAAGACATGAAAAACGTAATAAGACTAAATAGAATTAAGCGCCACATTAGGGTAAGGGCAAAAGTAAAGGGAACTAAAGAGTGCCCAAGGCTTTCTGTTTTTAGATCTATAAACCATATTTATGCTCAGTTGATTGATGATGATGATTCAAAAACTTTGGCTCAGTTTAATGATTTAGTTAAGAAAGGAACAAAAGTTAAGGATAAAATTAATGGCGCCACAAGAGCTAAGAATATAGGTAAAACTTTAGGTGATGAAATTATAAAAAAAGGTTTTACGAAAATAGTTTTTGATAGAGGCGGATATAAATATCATGGTCGTGTACAGGCTTTGGCAGATGGGCTAAGAGAATCAGGAGTTAAATTTTAAACATGGAAACAAAACCAACAAATTCAAATAGTAATAGTAATAACAGACCAGGCGGAGGCTTTGGTGGACGCGGTCGTGGTCGCGGAGGTCCTGGTGGCAGGCCACCTTTTAATAAGGAGAAAAGAGACAAGGAATTCGAGGAAAAAGTTTTAGAAGTTGCTCGCGTAACTAGAGTTGTTAAAGGAGGTAAACGTTTTAAATTTAGAGCCGCTGTTGTGATTGGAGATAAAAAAGGCAGAGTAGGTTTTGGTTTGGGCAAAGGATCCGATGTTGCTCAATCTGTTGCAAAGGCTGTGCATCAAGCTAAAAAACATTTAATAAATGTGCCTATTGTTAATGGTACGATTCCTTTAGCAATTACAGTTAAATATAGTTCTGCTATTGTTTTCTTAAAACCAGCCCCTGCTGGTAGAGGTATAAATGCTGGAGGCGCTGTTAGGGTTGTTTCCGAATTATCAGGGCTAAAAGATATTATTGGTAAGATTCTTTCTCGTTCTGGTAATAAAATAAATAATACTAGAGCTACACTAAAGGCCTTAGAATTAATTGCTGTTAAAGCAAAAAAGTAAAAATATGGATCTACATAATCTAAGCCCAAGAACAAAGGGTAAAAATGAAAAGAGGATTGGCCGAGGCGGTAAGCGCGGTACTACTTCTGGCCGCGGTACAAAGGGTCAAAAATCTCGTGCTGGGCATAGAATAAGGCCGGCGATTCGCGATGTAATGAGAAGAATCCCAAAATCCAGAGGATACAGGTTTAAGAGTTTTAGTAAGAGCTTTATTCCAGTTGAACTTTCTTTGTTAGATAAAAAATTTAATAACGGAGAGAAAGTTAATCCAAGAACTTTGCAAGATAAAGGAATTATAGTTGTTGGTAAGGGCGTTTTACCAAAAGTAAAAATCCTAGATGGCGGACCAATTAGTAAAAAACTAATTTTGGAGAATTTAGCTGTTTCTGAAAAAGCTGCGGCCAAGATATTGGCAGTGGGTGGGGAAATAAGGAAACCTGCCAAATAAGTCGGATTGGCCACCCCTCGGCAAGCTTGGGGTGCTCAATTTTATAACTATTCGCATCGCTCACCCCGACGTTACGTCGGGGCTCATAGATAAAATTAGCATGAATAAATTTCTACAAATTTTTAAAATCCCAGATCTTAGAAAAAAGATATTTTTTATTTTAGGCATGCTTGTAATTTTTAGGTTAGCTTCATCTATACCGATGCCTGGTATAGATAGAGTAAGGTTGGCTGAACTTTTTTCTTCTAACCAATTATTAGGTTTAGTAAGTTTATTTACTGGAGGAACTTTAAGTAATTTCTCGGTAATTCTTTTGGGTTTAGGGCCATACATTACTGCATCTATTATTATGCAGCTTTTGACAATGATTTTTCCAAGCCTTAGGGAAATGTATATGGAATCTGGTTCCGAAGGGCGAGCCAAATTTAATCAATTTTCTAGATTATTAACTATTCCTTTAGCTGCTCTTCAGTCGCTTGCCACAGTTTCTATTTTTAGAAGCCAAGGCGTGATAGTTTCCTTACCTTTTTTCGATTTAATTACTCTAATAACTACAGTTACCGCAGGAACCATGTTCTTGGTTTGGATAGGCGAACTTATTACCGAAAAAGGAATTGGTAATGGAACATCTCTTTTAATATTTGCAGGCATCGTTGCTAGTTTACCTACTAGTGTTGGGCAAAGTTTAATTGCTTTTGACCCTAGCCAGATTTTTACATATTTAGTTTTTATAGCTGTTGCTGTTGTTGTTATTGCTGGAATAGTAATTATCTCCGAAGGACAAAGAAATATTCCAGTATCTTTTGCTAAAAGAGTTAGAGGACGAAGAACTTTCGGTGGTTTTTCTAGCCATATTCCGTTACGTGTTAACCAAGCTGGAGTTATTCCAATAATTTTTTCATTATCTATTTTGCTTTTTCCTGGTTTGATTGCTCAATTTTTATCTACATCTAGTATTACTTGGCTTGCTAATATTTCTAAGAGTTTAGCGGCATTTTTACAGCAACCGTTAACTTATGGAATTTTATACTTCTTTTTAGTTACAGTGTTTACTTATTTTTATACTGCAGTTACGTTTGATCCTAAAGCTATTTCTGAAAATGTTCAAAAACAAGGAGGCTTTATTCCTGGTATAAGGCCGGGTGAACCAACTGCAACCTTTATAGGTAATGTGGTTAATCGTATAACCTTGGTGGGTGCTTTGTTTTTGGGCTTGATAGCCATCTTACCTCTTATTGTTCAACGAGCCTTTGGCATTACCACTTTAACCTTGGGTGGCACAGCATTGTTGATTGTGGTTTCTGTTGTTTTGGAAACAATGCGCCAGATAAACGCGCAACTAACCTTACGGGAGTATGATAATTTTTAATTGTTAGTAAGCAAGATCATTTCAAAACCCCCTCCGACCAATGTCGGAGGGGGTTTTTAGAGTCTTGCATTATTTTTTATCTTGAATTAGAATGTTTTTATCGTCGGTGGGCTGCTTCGTTCTAGGCAGATCACTGAGGGTGGGGGCTCATTTCACGCAGTACAACAAACAGAGGGGGAGCTCTGTATGCTGAGTTATCCACTGAAAATGGAGATATAAGGGGTGTGCTCTAGTTTTCTTAGACGCACGCCCCCAAGCCTTGAGTAAGAGCCAAGGCTCTCTCCATAGCTGTTCTTTCGGTCCGTCCTAAGGACGAGACCAAACCAAGTCGCCTAGAGCGACAAGATATGTCGGGCTAAGCTCGACGCGTGAGCCACAACCAAGAACTAAGGTTGTGGCTCATTTTTTAATACACAAACAAAGGAAGAATGGTGTAAAGAACCATAGAGATGGCTATTAATATTGCTCCAATAAGCCAGAAGATTCTAATTAGTTTCTTGGATTTGATCATATACGATATTATTATACTATCATGCAGCGAGAAGAGTTTACTATATTGCTAAAAAAGAAATGGCCGGCGTGGCTTGGTTTAAGTGCTATATTTTTGTTTTCTTTATTTTTAGCGGGACGTGAATTTTACAGATGGTACGGAATAAACAATGAATATAAAATAGTAAAAAATAAAACAGATTCTTACGAACAAGAATCAAAAAAACTTCAAACCGAAATAGATAGTCTTTCTAAACCCGAAGTTTTAGAAAAGGAAGCTAGGTCGCGCTTAAATTTAAAAAAAGAAGGCGAGTCGGTTTTGGTGGTGGTGGGTGAAGACGATTTTCCCGAAGAGAATTTTTTAAAGGCAGAAGTTGGCAGTAATTTTAACGACCCTAATAGTATTTGGTTTAATCTTAAAAATTGGCTAAGATATTTTAATATAAAAAAATGAAGAGTCATCATGTTGGAGTATTGGTTTTAACATTGGTTTTTTTGGTGGGCGGTCTTTTAAGCTATACATTTGTTCAAAATGGATATTTTCCAGTAGCTAGTATAAACGGCAATTTAATAAGCCAACGAACCGTTAAAGAAAATGCGGATGTTTCGCGTAGGCTATATAACCAAGGCTTGATTGGTTCGGAAATGGATGAACTCTTTAAAAGAGGTTCGGAAAAAGAATTGCTTAAAAATTCTTTGGAAGGGTTAATAATTAACGAAATAATGAAATCTTCGGCTACAAACGATCAAGTTAAAAAAGCACAAAAAGAAGTTGCTACTACTTTTGATTATAAGGCCGAGACTAATTTATCGAGTGTTTTAAAAAATGTTTATAAATGGGATGCCGATAAATTTAAAGAAAGAATTTTAGAACCACAAGCTTTGTTGCAGATTGTTTCACAAGAAAAGGGAAAGGATTTTGATAATTGGCTAAAATCAGCTAGATTAAAAGCCAATGTTAAGGTTTGGTTTTCTCCGTATAAATGGGAGGAAGGGGAATTAAAGGATAGATAATTGTAACTAGGGTGGAGCCAAACTGAGTTTGGCGGGTATGGTTCAGTGGTAGAACGCGACCTTCCCAAGGTCGAGATACGGGTTCGATTCCCGTTACCCGCTCATAAATTCGTCTATTGACAATAATATATATAAGATATTATAATATAAAAAGACAGTTGAAAATTGTACACTAAAAACCTTTAGAGTGGGAGATTAAAGATGGCGAATCCAGAACAAGTGCAGATGCTTCTCAGGTCTGTTGAAGAGTGGAATAATTGGAGGAAGGATAATCCAGATGTGATTCCTGATCTTTATCAGGCTAGTCTTTGTCAGGCTAACCTCCGAGAAGCCGACCTAAGTCGTGTTAACCTTCGAGAAGCTGATTTACAGGGAGCTGATCTCTGTCATTCTAACCTCAGAGGTGCCGATCTCCGAGAAGCCAATAATATTCCATGGAATAATTTTTTTGGCGCCCAAGTCTGGGGCCTCAACACTGATGGCGCCACATGACATCTAAAAAACAATCCAGCGCGTAAGTGCTGGATTTTAATTTATACTTATTTAACAAATTTAGACTTTATAAACCCCGCAATTTTTTCTCGGTCGGATTTGTTTCTTAATATGTGAATCGCAGAAGGCAAGAAAGAAACAAAAATAATTGTACCGATTATTGGTAATAAATATTTATCTATGTCTGGAATTGTGCTACCCAAGTAGTAACCCAAACTAGTTAGTCCTATTGCCCAGAGGAAAGCTCCAATAACGTTATAAAAAAGAAATGTATGGTATTTCATTTTACCCACACCAGCGAGTATTGGCGCGAATGTGCGTACTACAGGCATAAAACGAGCAAGTATTAAGGCTCTGCCACCGTGGCGTTCGTAAAACTTTTTGGCACGTTCTAAATTATGCCGATGAAATAAAAAAGAATCTTCTTTGGTAAAAAGTTTGTAGCCAACTTTACTTCCAAAGGCGTAGCCAAAGCTGTCGCCTAAAATGGCTGCTAGAAAGGTTAGTGGGGCTAAAATTCTAATATCTAGAAAATTTTGAGAAGCTAAAAAACCAGCTGTAAAAAGCAGGCTGTCGCCCGGTAAAAAGAATCCAATAAAAAGCCCAGATTCGGCAAAAACTATACCAAATAAACCTAAGTATCCGGCTGTTTTAATAAGGCTAATTAAGTCGAACATAATCTTCACATTCTAGCAGTAAAATGTTACTTTATGAAAGCAATTATATTGCCGATGTAGCTCAGTTGGCCCGCCGTCGCTAAAGCTTTGGCGGGTAAACGCCGCAGCGTAACGCCGACCTAGCTCAATTGGTAGAGCGACGGTATCGTAAACCGTAGGTTCCGGGTTCAATTCCCGGGGTCGGCTCAGTCTATGAAACTATTAATATCCAGTTACACTTTCGAACCGTTTCCCTTAGAAGAGGTTTTTTTGTTTGCGCATAATGTTAAGGCCGATGGTATAGAATTAGTGATAACTCCGCAGGTTTGCAAAATAGGTTTTGAAGCTATTAAAAATCTTTCTCAAAAATATCAAGTGCCTGTTGTTAATATTCACCAACCGCCTTGGTATGTTCTTTTTACTGGCAAAAAACAAATGGATAAAATGATAGCTATTGCCAAAGATCTTGGCGCAGAAAATTTAGTTGTGCATTTAGCTACAGTAAGAAGGAATTTTAACAGCAAATTTTTTGATTGGATAAAGCAAAGGGAGGTTGAAAGCAAAATTAATATAGCTTTTGAAAATGCGGCTCCGCGTGGTTTAGAAGCTTGGCCAAATTACTGCGGTCACCCAGAAAAATTAGAAAGTTTTGTAAAATCTAGACATATAAACCTTACACTAGATGTAGCCAAAGCCTTTTTAAAGGGTTTTGATTCGTATCAGTTTTTTCAAAGAAATCATAGCAATATAAAAGTGATTCATGTGCATGGTTTCGACCGCAAAGGACATTTTCACAAAGGACTTCTAGAAGATACATTCGATTGGGCGGGTTTTGCATCTTTTGTTAAAAAGTTTAATTACACAGGGGCTATGACTATGGAAATTTTTCCTTTAATGAAATTGTTTTATTTTAAATTACCACCTAAAGAAGCACTAGACAGAGCAAAAGATACAATAGAGGAAAATTTTAGGATGTTACGCAGGGTATAATTTGGTATAATTATTCTAATGATTTTCGATTTTAAAAATAGGTTGAACGAATTAAAAAATAAGTTACGTCTTTTGACGGACTGTCTTTGACCTTGTTCATAAAAAAGCGAGAGCTAGGGAATTAGAAAAAGAAACTCTAGTTGAAAATTTTTGGCAGGAAAGAGAAAAGGCGCAAAGAGTTAGCCAAGAACTGGCCGATATTAAACAAGTTATAGAAAAATGGCATAATTACGAAAGTGATTTTAAACATTTAAACGAAATTGTAGATCTTTTAGAAAATGTAGGCGAAGGAGATTCTTTGTATAAAGAATTTGAAAGATCTTTGCAAAAATTAGAAGAAAAGATAGAAAAAGAAAAGTTTTTAATTTATCTTTCGGGCGCTCACGATAAAAGTAATGCGGTGTTAAGTATATATTCTGGAGCTGGTGGAACAGACGCACAAGAATGGGTAGAAATGCTTTTAAAGATGTATCTTAAATATTGCGAAAGAAATGGTTTTATAGCTCAAGTTGTGGCGGTAACTTCTGGTCAAGAAGCCGGCTTAAAAAATGCTATAATAGAAATACGTGGCAAATATGCTTACGGCTATTTAAGGCGCGAGAGTGGAGTGCATCGTTTGGTAAGAATTTCGCCTTTTTCATCGCAGGGTTTAAGGCATACTTCGTTTGCTTTGGTAGAAGTAATGCCAGAAATAGAAGACGTTGGCAATATAGAAATTAGACCCCAAGATGTTAGAGTAGATACTTATAAAGCTGGTGGTCCAGGTGGGCAATATGTTAATAAAACAGAATCGGCAATAAGAATAACCCATATTCCTACAGGGTTGGTTTCTACAGCGCAATCGGAACGTTCACAGGGCACTAACAAAGATAAGGCAATGAAGTTGCTTTATGCTAAAATTCAGCAACGCTTAGACGAAGAACATAAAAAAACAGTAGACGAACTTAAAGGTGAAAGTGTAAAGATAGAATGGGGGCATCAGATACGTTCATACGTTTTAAATCCGTATAAAATGGTTAAGGATCACCGTACAGGGTTTGAAACCACTCAAGCTGAAAAAGTTTTAGCCGGAGAATTAGAAGATTTTATAGAAGCAGAACTCAAACATAAAGAATAATGATTCATTTTAAAAACGTTTCCAAAATTTATCCGCCACATATGGTGGCTTTGGAAAATGTAAACTTAATTATTAAATCAAAAGAATTTGTTTCGTTAGTAGGTTCATCTGGTGCAGGTAAATCGACATTATTAAGAATGTTAATTGGTGAAGAAGCTCCAAGTATGGGCGAAATAATTGTGGGAGATGTATCTATAAATTCTTTAAATCATAAAGAGATGCCGTATATGAGGCGAAAGATTGGAACAGTTTTTCAGGATTATAAACTTTTACCTACAAAAACGGCTTACGAAAATATTGCTTTTGCAATGGAAGTTGCTGGCAAAGATGACGAAGAAATTAGAGAAGACGTGCCTCAGGTTTTAAGTCTGGTTGGTTTAGAAGATAAAGCTAATCAGTTTCCATACCAGCTTTCTGGTGGGGAAAGACAGCGTGTAGCTATTGGCCGCGCCCTAGTGCACAGGCCAGATATTTTGGTAGCCGACGAGCCTACCGGCAACTTAGATCCAATTAACACTTGGGAAGTTGTTAATTTATTGCTTAAATTAAACGAACTTGGTGCTACAGTTATTTTAGCTACCCACGACAATAGTATTGTTAATAATTTGGAACGCAGAGTAATATTGATGGAAAAGGGCAAGGTAGTTAAAGATGATCTTAAGGGAAAATACCTGATATAAATCAAAATTTAAAAATCAAAAGTCAAAATTAATGAAAGAAAAAATAATTACAACTTTAAATAGGGTTACCAAATCAGGCTTAAATTCTTTTTGGCGAAACAAGTGGGTTTCTACAGCTACTATTAGCGTTATGGTTATTACGCTTGGTTTAATAACTAGCTTGTTTTTGCTTTCTGTTGTGGTTGGAAGTATTCTTACCGATTTAGAACAAAAAGTAGATATTTCGGTTTATTTTAAACTAAGCACAACCGAGAACGAAATTTTAAAAGTTAAATCGGAGCTCGAAAAAATTTCCGATGTAAAAAGCGTAGAATATATTTCTCGTCAGCAAGCTCTAGCTAAATTTGAAACAGAGCACGAAAACAATCCTTTAATTATTAAATCTTTAGAAGAATTGGGCGATAATCCGTTAGAAGCTTCGCTAAATATTAAAGCTAAGTTAATAGATAACTATGAATCCATTGCTTCGTTTTTGGAAAGCACAAGATTTTCGAGTATGGTAGATACGGTTAATTATAGGCAGAATCAGAAAGTTATAGAAAAATTATCTAGTATTTTAGGGACCGTAAGAAATTCGGGTTTGATTGCTACCTTGGCTCTTGGTTTTATTGCGGTTTTGGTTACATTTAATACTATTCGCTTAAAAATTTATTCTATGCGCGAAGAAATTGGTGTTATGCGTTTGGTAGGTGCGTCTAATTGGTATATTCGAGGTCCGTTTATTATTGAAGGCATTTTGCATGGATTGGCTGCTTCTTTGGTAACTACCATAATTTTTTACCCAATATTGGTTTTTGTTTCACCAAAAATTTCGGCTTTTCTTTCGGGTATAGATATTGCTGGGTATTTTAGAAATAATTTTTTCCAAATATTTTTCCTTCAAACTTTGGTAGGGGTATTTCTAGGTGTTATCTCTAGCTTGATTGCTATGAGGCGATACCTAAAAATATAACTACTAGCTCTTTAACTTTTTGGCTGGGGAGGCCAATATGAACACTGCTGGGTCGGTAAGATCTAGGGAGTGGGCAGATTTATTAAAGGATGCAGGATTAGCTTTTTCAAAGATAGCCGCAGTTATAGCATTTTTTTTGTTGTTGCTGGTTTTTGTTTTTCATTTGTATTTTGCTCCTAGCAGAATACAAACTAAACCCAAGGTTGAAGCTCTGGCTTCGGTTAAAGAATATTCCGAACTTCTTACCATGACCGAGAATCTTTATGGTTTAAAGGAAAGTATAAAAACTTATAAAAACAGATTAACTGCTATTGCAGTTGCTAATAGAAATAGACCAGAATTTTTATGGTCAAAGAAAGAAATTTCTGGACGCGATAAGTTTAAAGAAAGATACGAAACACTTGTGGCGGACTATGGCACGATGGTGTTCGAGTATAATTCGCGGCACGAGGCGATGAATTATTGTTTTATATATCCTAGTAAATTGCCAAGCGGAATAGTAAAAACCCTTCCCAAGTATTATGTTCCCTTAGAGTAATAACAAAACATTCCGACCAAGGTCGGAATGTTTTTTAGTATCCTGCGAATTCTTCAAACTTTATATTATCTTCCTTAACACCAATTTCAATTAATAATTGCGTGGTACCCGCCACCATTCCAGGTGGGCCGGCGACATAATAATACGGTGCTGCTAAGTTTTTTATGTGTTGCTTTAAAAATTTTTCGTCTATGTGCCCATCTTCTTTTGTCCAGCGGGTTATAAAGTTAAAATTATTGTTGTAAGCTTGCCATTCTTCTAGGTCTTCTATAAAAGAAGCGTCTTCGGGCGTGCGGTTAGAATATATTAGAGTAATTTTTTGTTCGGAATTGTTTTCGGTAGCATCTTTTACAATACTTCTAAAGAGGGTAATGCCAATTCCGCCTGTTATTATAACAACAGGTATAGATTTATCGGTATGAAGCTTAAACGAGCCTAAAGGGCCATCTACGTGCACTAAACTGCCAATTTCTAGCTCGGCTAAGCTTTTCTTCATGGCGCTATCGGTTAGGCGACTCGCAATCATTAAGTAATCGTCCAGTGGGGAGGAGGCAATAGAAAAGGCACGTACGTTGCCTTTATCGTCTTTGTATTTTGGATCTTCTATAGAAATATCTATAAATTGTCCAGGGCGAAATTTAAAATCTTGGTCGCCAAACTCAAAGACAAAAAACATTGTTTCTTTGGCGATAACTTTTTTTTCTTTTAGGGCGAAAGTATAATGAGGCATTTTAAAAAATTCTAAATCCTAAACTCTAATAAAGGCATTATATCATTTTAACGGCGTCACCTTAAAAACTGCTTCGGTGCTATTTTCAAAAACCAAAGGGAAGGTTTTATCTTTTACCCAATAAAAATATGTTTTTGGGTTTCGGGTTTTTTTAAGTACAACATATGAAGCTTTAAAATCGTTTATTAAAACCGATGGCGTTGTTTCTATTTCTTCTTGTTTACAACGAATCAAACCGCAGGTATTGGTATAACCCACATCGGCTAACATAAAATGATTTTTCCAGTACAGTGCTAGGCTTAAAGCATATTGGAAAATAGGGTCCATACCATTTATGTAGTAGTTTTGATTATTCCAAAACATTAAACTGCCAAATTGATCCCAGCTGGTATTAAAAACAATTTCACCAGCTTTGGCATTTTCTTTTAACCAGAGCGCCGAAGCTTTCATGTCGTCGGCGGCCCAAGCATCTTTATTATATTTTTTAAACAAAGGCACGGAATTTAAACTAGCAAAGCCAATAACTATTATTAAACCAGAAACAACAAAGTTTTTGTGTTTTATATTTGTTAATTTGTTTAAATAAATAGTTAAGGCAGACGAAGCGGTTATTAAAGTAAAACCGGTAAAGATGTCGTAACTTCGGCGGGCTACAGATAAGGTTATAAACAAAAAGAAGACAGAAACAACTAGAGCCGAGAAAAATATGTTTTTGGAATTAGCAATTTCGTTGGCGCGATATTTTTTAACTGATAGTTTGTATAAAATAATTCCCGCAATTCCTATTAAAATAACTGGCAAAATATTCGCCAAAATAGAATCAAAACTTGGAGTTTTTAGTTCGCGACCAAAGGCTAGGGGAATATTCTGCCATTTAACAAATATAATTTGCACTACTTGAATATACGCAATTTTTAAACCTGCAAATGGATTTGGTCGAGCCAGTAAGCCACTAATAATTCCTATAGCTAAATAAATAATCGAATTAAATTTGGCTGGTTCGCGGCGGAGTTTTAAAACCAAGCTAGTTAAAATAACAACGGCTAAAGGTAACCAGCTTAAAGCGGAATGTAGAAAGGCAGTAATAAATCCTAAAACAAATAACGGCCAACGCTTACTAGAAGTCAAAAACAACGCAAATATAACTGCTGTTAAAGCAAGCGATAAATTATGTGGCCGAGTCATTGTTAAGCGGTATATAACATCGGGTGTTGCTAACACAAAAACAAGTGTCCATAAAATTGGCCACTTAATTTTTAATTTGTTTAGCGCAAAATAAAAACCGCCTAAAGTTAAAAAAGTAATAAACGCGCCCGCAAGTTTTATGCCTAAGGTATCTTTAAAATAGGTGAATGGAATTAAAAACAAATGAAAGCCGTACCAAATATCGGATTTTAATTCTTTGATTATAGAAAACTGCGCCCAAGGAAATTCGCTATAAAATATTCCACGCTCGGCATAAACCTTAGCATGTGCCATATGGTAAAAAGCATCAGGATCAGCGATGTTTGGGGTAGAGAATTGTAATGCCAAGGCTATTCCCGCGAGCAATAATATTACACCTAATGTTTTGATTGCTTTTGACTGCATGTATGCCTAATAGGATAGCAAAACATTCAAATTAAAGCACTTTTAATAAGTTGGGTTTTATGGTATTTTCTAAACTATTGCGGGATCGTCCCTGGCCGGACAAGCCCGTCCGCGGGCAGGCTAATGGTAGGACAAAATGACGTATTTTGTTTATATTCTTAAGAGTTTAAAAGATGGCGGTTACTATGTTGGCATGACTGCTGATGTCAATAATAGATTGGTATATCATAACGCTGGCAAAGTAAGATCAACTAAAAGCCGAATACCTTTTAAGATTATTTATACCGAAAGTTTTGCTACACGAATAAACGCAAGAGAAAGAGAAAAATATTTAAAGAGTTATAAAGGATCCAGAGAGAAGTTAAGTATATTGAAAAATTTATAAATATTGCGGGATCGTCTAATGGTAGGACATCGCCCTCTGGAGGCGAGTATCTTGGTTCGAATCCAGGTCCCGCAGCCAAATAAATGCCTCTAGCAAAAAACAAAACCCGATGCCCTTGGGTTAGTGATAATCCTTTATATATTAAATACCACGACGAAGAATGGGGTGTGCCGGTATATAAAGACAATAAAATATTCGAGTTTTTGGTTTTGGAAAGCGCGCAAGCTGGTTTAAGTTGGCTAACCATTTTAAAAAAACGCGAAAATTACAAAAAAGCTTTTGCCGGTTTTGACCCAGTAAAAGTTGCTAAGTTTAATGCTAAAGATTTTAAGCGTTTAATGGCGGATGCCGGAATCGTTAGAAACAAATTAAAAATTTTAGCGGCTATAAACAATGCACAAAAGTTTTTAGAAGTTAAAAAAGAATTTGGCACGTTTAGCAAATATATGTGGGGTTTTGTCGGCGGAAAGGTGGTTAATCACAAAATTAAAACCTTAAAAGATTATCCTGTTAAAATTAAAGAAGCCGAACTTTGGGCGAAAGATTTAAAGCGTAGAGGTTTTAGATTCTTGGGTGCTACAATTTGTTATGCGCATATGCAAGCGGTTGGCATGGTTAATGATCATGCAGTAAATTGTTTTAAATACGAAAAATGAAGATTCCAAAACACATAGAAAATATATTAAGTGAACTTGAAAAAGCTGGATACCAAGCGTATCTGGTAGGTGGTTGCGTGCGCGATTTTTTAATGGATCGCGAACCTTTCGATTGGGATATAACCACCAACGCCAAACCCGAAGAAATTCAAAAAATATTTACAGACAGCGTTTACGAAAACGACTTCGGAACAGTTGGTGTAAAGATTAGGCATAGCGAAACCGAAACAGAAGTTGTAGAAGTTACGCCGTTTAGAAAAGAAGAATCTTACACCGATAAGCGCCACCCCGATAAAGTAATCTTCACTCAAAAAGTGGAAGATGATTTAGCGCGCAGAGATTTTACTATCAACGCCATTGCGTTGAAACTCGATGCCAATTTACGAATGAGCACGAATGATACGAATGAAAATACAAATATTGTAGATCCGTTTGGTGGAATGGAAGATATAAAATCAAAAATTATTAAAGCCGTTGGCAAACCAGAAGACCGTTTTAACGAAGATGCTCTGCGCATGATGCGTGCGGTTAGGTTTGCTGCGCAATTAGGTTTCGATATTGAACCCGCTACAAAATTAGCCATAAAAAATTTAGCTAATAATTTAAAAGCAATTTCACACGAAAGAATTCGCGACGAATTAACTAAACTTATTGGTTCTGCCGACCCAGAAAAAGGAATTATTTTAATGCAGGAACTTGGTTTATTAAAAATTGTTTTACCCGAAGTTGAGGAAGGCGTGGGCGTGACTCAAAACAAACACCATATTTATAACGTGTTCGAACACTTGGTGAAATCTTTAGGGTTTGCGGCAAAATATAATTATAATATTTATGTTCGCTTTGCCAGTTTATTGCACGACATTGGTAAACCTCGCACAAAAGAAGGTACTGGCGAAGACGCCAGTTTCCATGGGCATGAATTTGTAGGGGCAAGAATGACAACCCAAGCTTTGGAGCGTTTAAAATTTTCTAAAGATTTTATAGAAAAAGTCTATACTTTGGTTCGTTACCATATGTTCTATTACAATGTGGACGAAGTTACCGAAAAATCGGTTAGAAGGTTGGTGCGGAAAGTTGGGCCAGAAAACATGGAAGAACTTTTAGAACTTAGACAATCCGAACGCAAAGGTTCTGGTGTGCCAAAAGCCGAGCCTTATCGCTTACGCCATTTAAAGTATATGATAGACAAGGTTTCGCGCGATCCCTTAACCGTGGGCATGTTAAAGGTTAATGGTAACGATGTTATGATAGTGCTTGAGGTTGCGCCTGGGCCTAAAATAGGGCATATTCTTAATGCTTTATTGGAAGAGGTTATAGACGATCCCGCCAGAAACGAAAAAGAAAAATTAATAGAAAGAATAAAAGAATTAAATAAATTATCTAGCGAAGAGTTGGTTAAACTAGCCCAAGCGGGGAAAGATAAACTGGAAGAAGAAAAGGAGAAAGAAGACGAGGGAATAAAGGAAAAATATTACGTAAAATAAAAAATGTTAAAAAGTTTTTGGAATTGGTACGAAAATAATCTTAAAGCAAATGTGGCGATGGCCTCATTTCTTTTTTTGTGGCAGTTGGTTCATTTAATATGGTTATCATTTAATGTTGTTTTAGAGCGTATTACAGGCGCTAGTTTAATAAATCTAACTCCGTTTTGGGAGTATTTAGTAATAATAGCTGACTACACAGAAATACCGGCTTTAGTAATTGTTTCTTTTGTTTATATTAATGAATTGAGAAGAGATGGTTACAAATTTAAAAATGTTTTGTATTTATTTTTTCTTAATTCTCAGTGGTTACACTTGTTTTGGATAACAGATGAATTTGTAGTGAGTCGTTTTAAGATAGGTCACGAAACCTCTTTATCTGTATGGTTGGCTTGGGTAGCAATAGGTATAGATTATTTGGAATTGCCCGTTATGTACGATACAGCCAAAAAAGCCGCCAAGATATTTTTTGTTAGAGACAAAGAGTCTTCGTTGAGTAGTGATTCTTAAGCTCTTGAGCCAATCTCTTATAATAGATATCATCTAGAAGTAAACAATAGGGCCCATAGTTAAGTGGTATAACGGCACATTCGCATTGTGCAGGCGTGAGTTCGATTCTCACTGGGTCCACTTAAGCTTAGCTTAGCTCGAGTCATTGATTTTGCGGTATAATAATTAAGTAATGTCAAAAAGAAAAAAGATACTCTGGGCGCTGTTAATCGTTTTAATAACAACGGTTATTTTTTATTTTACGAGTGCGGCTAAAGTTATTAGTAATTCTGTAAATGATTGGTTTCTTAAATTAGTTAGAGTCGAAAAACAAGTAATGTATTCGGCTCAAGCATTATCTTCTTCTAATAAAACTGTTGATATTATTTTAAATGTGCCGTTTCATAAACAAGAACATGCTCTTTCTTGCGAAGTTGCGGCTTTAAAAATGGTTTTGAGTTTTTATAACATTTCTGTAACCGAAACCGAACTTATTGGCGATTTAAAATTTGAAACTACTGAATCTAGAAATGAATTTAATGTTTGGGGCGATCCTGATAAAGGTTTTGTGGGCAATATAGATGGCAAAATTCCTAATTGGGGTTATGGGGTTTATGAACAGCCGATTATAGATTTGGCTTTGCAGTATCGTGATGCTAAAAAGATGAAAGATGCCCAATTATTCGATGTTTTAAGTGAAGTTAAAAATGGGCATCCTGTTATTGTGTGGGGTTCTATAGGAAATGGTAAAGATATTTCTTGGTTTACATGGGAAGGAAAATATATTAAAGCGGTTCATGGTGAACATACTAGGGTTGTAATTGGTTTTATTGGTACGCCGGAAAATCCAAAATATATTATTTTAATGGACCCAGTTTATGGGAAGGTAACGATGTCTAAAAGTAGATTTATAAAAGATTGGGCATTGTTAGATAACAAGGCGGTTGTAGTATATTAATCAAGTGGAATTTTTGAAAAGGCCATTGGCCATAACCGATGTAGAAACTACAGGCTTTGATGCCGATATTCACGAAATTATTGAAATCGGTTTGGTTTTGGTGGATCAACAAACTTTAAAAATAAAAGATGAATGGTCTATTAAAGTTAAACCTCGGCATTTGCGGACCGCGGCCGAGAAAGCTTTAAAAGTGGCGGGTTATAACAAACTAGATTGGCTGGACGCTGTAACATTAAAAGAAGCGATAGAAATTTATTCTAAAAAAACAAAAAACGCTATTTTTGTAGCGCAGAATTCTTTTTTTGATTGGTCGTTTATCTCGCAGGCCTTTAAAGAAACTGGAGTAGAGGATCATTTAGATTATCATCGTGTAGATTTATTTACACTGGGTTGGAGTAAACATAAAAAACTAAAAGGCTTAAGTAAATTTACACTAAAAGAAATGTGCGAACATTTTGAAATTGAACCCGAACCCATGCCTCACCGCGCGCCCAATGGTGCCAAAAAAGCTTGCGAGATTTTGAAGAAGTTACAGAATCTTTAAAATCTATATTTCAATAGTGCCCAGATACCTTTGAGCCCGTCGCGGGCTCTTATTTTTTTGCCTTCATTAAATTTGCGGGGGTAATAGTGAATAGGAACTTCTTTAATTTTATAACCCATTTTTAAAGTTTTAACGGTTAGTTCCATTTCTAGTTCAAAACCTTTGCTTTGTATATTTATTTTTTTTATTATTTCTACCGGAAAAAGTTTGTAGCAAGTATAAACATCGGTTAAGTGTGTCCAAAAAAACAGATTAACAAACCAGTCCATAACTTTTGAACCTAAAACATAATGCGAATAACCACGGCGTTCGGGGTGGAGGTTGCGCGAGCCATATATGGCCAAGTCTCGTCTATCATCGAGCTCGTCCAATAGTTTTTGAATGTCGGCTGGGTCGTATTCCAAATCGGCGTCTTGAACAATCACTGCATTGCCAGTCATGGATTCTAATCCAGTCTTGATTGCTGAGCCTTTGCCTTGGTTAATACTATGTTTTAAATATTTAACTTTATCTAAAAATGGTTTTATTTTTTCTTCGGTAGCATCTTTTGAAGCGTCGTTTACAATTATTATTTCTTTTTCCCAACCAGTATAATTTTGTTCTAGAACTTTTTCTAGAACGTTAGCAATGGTTTTTTCTTCGTTATAGGCAGGGATTATTATAGATAACTTTTTAGACATGTTTTTATTCTCTAGCGTTTAATTTCAATCGATTGTCCGTATTTATCGATAGTACTTTTATTAAGCTCATTATTTTTTAACAGTATAACAACTCGGCTATCGGCAAACACAGCTTTCCATTCGGGATCTTTCAATATTCTGGCAAAAAAAGTTTGACCCCAAGGAGTATAATCACGATACGAAAAAATTATAGCATTAAATTTATAAAGGTCTTTTCTTTCATTCCAAGTTTCCTTGTCCTCTTGCATTGGTATTAAGGTTTTTTCAAAAAATTCGGCAGGATAGGCTTCGGGGCGGTTATCGGTAAAAACCTTCTCCTTGTGTGGTAAACCGAAAATTAAGTAACCGCCTATGTCGTAATTATTAAAAATAGGGCCGGTTAGATTATTTTCTTTAAAAAAATCTAAAGCCGCAATGTTTCCATTTTCTAAGCCTAAGCCGAGTTTCTGAGCTTTTGGATAAACGGTCTGTAACTCTCCCGAAAGAATAACAAGTACAGTCAATATTAATAAAGCGAGTGTTGCGCGTTCTGGCCAGTGCGCAGTTACTGTTTTAACTTTAAACAAGCTAACTAAATTACCACTAATTAAAGGTAAGGCAAAAAGCCCAAATATGGCAAAATTTCTTATGGCAAACCAGCTTGCAATACTAAAACCTAAAGTAAAAATAATATCGGTAATTAGTGTTTTATAAGATTTTAAACGCCATATTCTGGCGATTAAGCTTAAAATTAAAACTGAAAAGATAATTTTAAATATAAGATAATTAGGATTAGGTAGTATTTTTTCTATAAACCATACGCTTTGGTTTTCGACTAAACGATAACCAAAATTTTTAAAAATAGTTAATGGAGCTAACGTGCTATTGATTCCAAATGGGGTTATGGTTGTGGCTATTATGGAAAACAAAAAAGTTAGAGATAGTTTCTTTCTTAATAAGGAGTTTTTTTCTATTAAGGCCTCAATTAAAAATGTACCAATTATTACTGGTCCTAAGAAAAAGTAGATGTGTAGGTTTGCCCACATAATTTGTAAAATAGGCAAAATAAATAAGTATTTGGGGTTTAAATTTCCATTTTTAATTTTTAAAATAAGCCAAAAGAAGATACCAGCTAATAAATAGCTAAAAGCTTCTGGCCTTATTTCGTCTCGTTCTAATAGAAGAGGTATTAAAGGCAATGTTACTAAAGTAGCGATGGCGGGTGATGATTTTATGGTAGCGATTCGGAAAAAAATAAATAGAGTAGCTAGGCTAACTAATATAAAAAATATATGAATTACTTTAAAACCGCCTAAATGCCATATGCCATAAAAAACAAGCCCACTTAACCAATGGTGGTTAGTGGTAGGGAAGTTGGAATGGGTATAAGAATAAAAGTTGGTTTTTAAAACATTAAAATTTCCATTCCATATAATTTCGCCATTTTTAATATGCCTGCCTAAATCGGCGGTAACTAGGTTTATAGGGTGAGCTAACAATAACGCATAACTAGTTAAAAGAACCGCTAAAATTATTGTTGGTAATATATTTTTTGCCCCAAAGTTTTTAAACATAAATAGATAATAGCAGTTAGTTTACAGTGTGGAAAACTTTATGTTCTAGTTAGTGTAAAATTAATATATAAACTTTAATAGTTTTAAATATTAAAAAGGTCGTTTCTCGATTTGTTTTATTTATTAGTTTTTAGTTTGGGTTTCCTGATTCTAGGTCGGATCAGGTTCTCTTAAAAAAAGAGATATAAAAACCCGCAATAAATAAGAAAAAATAAATGTTTGTACAAACTTGGGGAGATACGATTGTAGCTTCATTACAAAATATGTGGGCATTAGTGCTTGGTTTTTTACCTAGCTTAATAATTGCTCTCATAGTAATAATTATTGGCTGGATAGTAGCTTCTGCTGTAGGCAGAGTGGTCTGGCAAATTGTGGCTGCAGTGCATGTTGATCAGCTTTTCGAAAGATTGGGTTTTAGAAAGCCATTAGAAAGGGCTGGGTTAAAGTTAAATACTGGAAAGTTCTTAGGCGAATTAGTTAAGTGGTTCTTGATTTTGGTTTTTGTGATGGCCGCCACAGATATTCTTGGTTTAACAGAAGTAACTAGTTTCTTACAATTGGTTCTTTCTTACATCCCTAATATCATTGTTGCCGTGCTTATTCTTTTGGCTGGCGCTTCTTTTGCTAGTTTCTTACAGAAATTAGTTAGAGCTTCTGCCGATACAGCTGGTTTAATGAGTGCTGGTTTTGTAGGATCCGTAGCAAAGTGGACTATTTTGATATTTGCTATGTTTGCCGCATTAGATCAATTAGGCGTAGCAAGAACATTCATAATTACCTTACTACAAGGTTTTGTTGCAATGTTGGCTATTGCTGGTGGTCTAGCTTTTGGCTTAGGTGGCCAGAATGCAGCCCGTTCATTTTTAGACAAAGTCCGTGATGAAATGAGCGATCGATAGTATTAGATTTATTTCTAACAAAAAACCTCCGTAGGGATACGGAGGTTTTTTGATTTAATAGGCTAATTAATGTATTATATCTAAGTATTTTTAGGGCGATTAGCTCAGTGGTAGAGCGACTCGTTTACACCGAGTAGGCCCAAGGTTCGATCCCTTGATCGCCCACATTTAAAACTCAACCCTCTGCGGGCAGTGTTTAACAATTTCAAAAGCTTCTTCGGCGGTATCCACCATTTTGTATAAATTCATGTCTTCTTTATCTATAGCTAAGTGTTTTTTAAATACGGTTTTATCTATCCATTCCAAAAGGCCGGTCCAGTATTCTCGGCCAACAATAATGATTGGAATATCTCCGCTAACTTTTTTAGTTTGAACCAATGTTACAAGTTCAAAAAATTCGTCTAGTGTACCGAATCCACCAGGGAAAAACACATATGCCCAAGAAGAGTAGGAAAGCATTACTTTTCTTGTAAAAAAGTAATGAAAGGCAGCGCTATGTTTTACATAGGGATTGATACGCTGTTCGGTTGGCAATTGAATATTTAAACCAACGGATTCACCGTTGGCTTCGTAAGCGCCTCGGTTGCCAGCCTCCATTATTCCAGGGCCACCGCCGGTTATAATGGTAAAACCCTCTTTAGCGAGCATGCCACCAAGTTTTTGAGCCTCTTTGTACCAGTGATCTGTTTCTTCGAAACGAGCAGAGCCAAAAAAAGTAACTGTTTTTTTGTAATCAAACAAAAACTGAAAACCTTCCACCAGTTCGGCCATTATTCTAAAAACGCGCCAATGAAAACTCTCGCGGAAATCTTTTCTATCGCCGTGTTTATGAATAGGCAGCTTAGAAGCAGGTAAATTAAATTTAGGTTCTTGAGGAGGCATTTATATAGATATTATATCACTGATTAAACTTATTTTTTTACACAAGTAAATTAAAAACGATCTTCAAAAGATCGTTTTATGCTGTGCGCGGGAGAGGAGTCGAACCTCCATGCCCTTACGGGCGCTACCACCTCAAGGTAGTGCGTCTGCCATTTCGCCACCCGCGCCTATTTAAAAGGTATTATAGATAAAGCTTTGCTTATTATCAAATAAAAAACATCCCGATAAATATCGGGATGTTTTTGTTAGTTATCTTTCTTTTTAGAAACAGATTCCATGTTTGTTCTTGAATCCATGTTAATTCTTTTTGGGGATCGGTGGTTACTTTCTCTTAGGTGATATAGCTTAGCCTTTCTTACCTTTGTTCTAGAGACTATTTCTATTTTCTTTAGAGTAGGCGAGTATATTGGGTATATTTTCTCTACTGCAATCCCACCAGATAATTTTCTTACAGTAAAAGATCCACCTGGTTCATTGCCGTGCTTTCTGGCAATAACAACACCTTCAAAAACCTGAATTCTTTCCACTGGACCCTTGTCTCCACCACCAGACTTTTCCAAGGCTTTTTTAGCCGTTTTGGAAACATTCTTTTTTGTAGTGGTTATTTCTTTAATAAGCTGGTGAACCTTTATGGTATCGCCAACCTTAAAACCGGCTTTTAAAGCCGCATTTTCCTTTAAGCTATCGTATTCTGCTTTAATAAATTCTTGTAGTTTTGTAGACATGACTTGGCTATTTTACCACAAAAGGAATATTGCGCAAGCATTCCTCTAGTTCTTGGGGTAGGGGGGTGTTAAACGAGAACTTTTCGCCATTTTCTAGCTTAAAGCTTAGGTATTCGGCGTGCAGGAACATTCTCCCTAAATGCTTTGGATCTTTCTTCTTTTCTCCGTATTTTTTATCTCCGGAAACAGGTAAACCTATGGCCTTTAGGTGAACCCTTATCTGGTGCATCCTGCCTGTTTTTGGGGTGGCTTCCAAAAGTGTATGGTCTGGGTATCTTTTAACAACTCGCCAATATGTTAGCGCGGTTCGGCCCGAATTTTTTGTGCTTATAGCAATGTTCTTAGTTGGGTCTGTTTTGGATCTAGCAATATTTAGTTCTATTTTACCTTCTTCAGTTTTTGGTGAACCATTAACTAAGGCTAAATATCTTTTTGTAACTTGATGTGTTTGAAACTGGCTTTTAAGCCAAAGAAAAGTTTTTTGATTTTTTGCTATTACCATTACGCCAGAAGTATCTTTGTCTAAACGGTGAACAATACCAGGGCGAATGTTGCCGTTCTCTAAAGAGTCGCCCACAGACTTTATATCGGGGTGTATTGCTAGTAACCAATTAACTAAAGTTCCATCATGTTCTGTGTGCGATGGATGAGAAGATATACCGGAAGACTTGTTTATAATAAGGAAGTCGTCGTTTTCGAATACTATTTTTATTTTTTCCCCTAGAGAGATATCGGGTTCTAGCGATATTTCCGGCGGTAGTTCTAGGTTAAAAATCACCGTATCGTTGGTTTTGCATTTTTTACTAGCAGAAGCTTTATGCCCATTAACCAAGGTATTGCCCTTTTTAATTATTTTTTGAATCCAATTTCTAGAAAAATCGGGATATTTTGAATGCAAAAAGAAATCTAATCTTTCGCTGGAATATTCTTTTGTAACCTTATGTTCCATATTAGCCTTTATCCCCGTAAGACAACTTTGACCATTAAACCTAGTCGCCGAATATCTAGGGGTTTTTTAATACTATCAAAAATAAAAATTAGAGTTAACTGCACTCATAATTAGGCCTAATGAATGAGGCGATAGTCAAAGTTGCTCTACAGGGTTATCTTCGCAAAAAAGGCGAATATTGTCACCTTTTTAAAAGTAATACACAGCCGATTGTTGCCAAAACAAATTGTGGTGCTATTATGTAGGCAATATTAAAAGCGATTGGATAGTTAATAAGTTAAATAATTAAAAAAAATGTCAAGAAAAATAGCTTATATTTTAGTTGTATTTGGCCTAATGTTTTCCTTAACAGGATTTGCTTTTGCCCAAGATTCAACAGGTAGTGCCGGAGAAAGAATACAGGAAAAAAGAAAAGAAATAGAAACAAAAGTTGGTGAAAAGAAAACCGAAGTAAGAAAGAAATTAGAAGTCGCTCGCGCGGAGCTTGTAAAAATGTATGTTGCTAGAATGTCTGCTCGTTACGATGCGGCAATTAATCGTTTAGATAACTTAGCTCAAAGAATAAGCACTCGTTTAGAGAAAATTTCTGCCGATGGCAAAGATGTTAAAGCTTATACAAAATCTTTAGCTACAGCCAAAACAAAAATAGAAGCTGCTAAAACAAAACTTGCCGAAACAAAAGCTGCTTTAAATGCTGTATCAGATTCCGAACTTCCAAAAACTGATTTTGAAAAAGCTAGAGAAAACTTGTCCGAAACCAAAGATGCTATAAAAGAAGCTCATGCGGCTTTGGTGGATGTAATAAATTCTATAAAAGGAACTCCTGAAAAGAAAAAATAATTAATCATAATTAACAAAATATAAAAAAATGGAAGACACAAACAATTTGAACGGTGGCGAAAACAATCGTTGGGCTTGGATAGTTACTGGTATCGTTGTGTTGGTAGCAATAATTGGTTTTTATTCTTGGCCACAAAAAACAAACGAAGAAACCGCCGAAGTTCCAGCAAACAATGTTGTAGAAGAAGATGTTTATACTGCTTCTCTTAACAATGTTAGTTCGTCCGACGAAGTTGTTGATATTGAGGCCGATCTAAACAATACCGATGTTTCTAATTTAGACAAAGAAGCTGTAGATGTTGATTCTGCTATAAATAACGAATAGTCTCTGGTTTTTGCAGTAAAATAACCCCTTACTCGTATTTAGAGTAGGGGGTTTGCTATAATCACTGGAATGAGGATTTTAACCAAGACAGGGGTGATATTTAGCATAGTTTTTGTTGATTTTTTGGGGTTAAGCTTCATTCTTCCGCTTTATCCAGAGATTGCCAGTAGGTTTGGCCTATCTGCCACTTTAATTACGTTGCTTTCGGCTTCGTATGCTTTGATGCAGTTTATTTTCTCTCCCATACTAGGGCGATTATCAGATAGAGTCGGTAGAAAACCAATATTGGTTGTAACCTCGCTTGGAACTGCGGCATCCTTTTTGCTTTTTGGTTGGGCAAATTCTGTTTGGCTTATTTTTGCTTCCAGAATTTTAAATGGAATTTTTGGCTCTAGCGTAGCAGTGGCTCAAGCATATATCGCCGATGTAACAGGCAAAAACGAAAGAACAGAGGGTATGGGCACAATAGGTGCCGCCTTAGGACTTGGTTTAATATTTGGCCCTGCCATGTCGGGTTTTCTTGGACACTTTGGTTTTGGTGCGCCAGCTTATGGCGCCGCCGTACTAACATTTTTAAATTCTATATTTGTTATTTTTTTCTTAAAAGAGTCTCTAGCTAAAAATTTAAGAGTAAAAAAGAAAATTTTAAATTTAGAAGTTCATTTTAAAAATTTGGCCGAAGTTTTAAAGCATCCTTTAATGGGGAAAATAATGCTTACGTATTTTCTATCTATGTTTGCATTAGCTTCTGTGCAAAACATTGCTACTCTTTTTGCCGAAGAAAGATTTCACTTAACCATAGCGGAAATAGGCATAGTCTTTGCTTTAATTGGTTTAGTTTTGCTTTTGGTTCAGGGTTTTTTAGTGGGGCGCATGGTTAAGCGTATTGGAGAATCCAAAATTGTTACTCTGGGTATTTTTTTAGCAGCAATTGGTTATATTATGACGCCAACAATTGAATATGTATGGTTTGTTCTTGTTTCGGCCGGTTTTATGGCGCTAGGCATTGGTTTAATTATTCCTGCGTTAAATTCGTTGATTTCTAAAAATGCCTCGCGCGAAGAACAAGGGGAAATTTTTGGTGTGGCACAGTCTTTAATTGGACTTGCCTTAATTTTTGCCCCAATTTTTGGCGGTGGGCTTTACGATTTATTCGGCAGCGGTTCGCCATTTTTTGCCGCGGGGGTTATAACTTTGGTGGCGTTTTATTTTTCTTTATCTGTTTTAAATAAACTAAAAAGAGTAGAAAAAAGAGATTTTTTTAAACACAACTAGTCTTGTAACTCGTAGCTTAAAATTCAAAAGGTTACAGTTTGCAGGTTTTAGGTTGTAAGTTTCAAGTTTCACGATTTATGATTTATCTAATTCTTCACAATATACGCAGCGCCTACAACGTAGGCGCGATTTTTAGAACTGCCGATGCGGTTGGTGTAAATAAAATATATATTGGAGGTTATACACCTACACCAGAAAATCCCAAAGTAGCTAAAACCTCTTTAGGCGCGGAAAATTCGGTTAAATGGGAGAAGTATTTTAATACATGGAAATTGGTGGAAGAATTAAAATCAAATAAAATTAAAGTTGTGGCTTTGGAGCAATCAAAAGAAAGCCAAGATTACAAAAAATTTAAACCTAAGTTTCCTTTAGCGGTAGTCGTCGGTAATGAAGTTAAAGGTATATCGGAAAATATTCTAAAACGCGTTGATTCCACTTGGCATATACCTATGCGCGGTAAAAAAGAATCGCTTAATGTTATGGTAGCCACGGGAGTATTTTTATTTGATATTATTGACAGATAATGCTAGTTTACTGATTAATTTAGTACCTTATAAATAAAACAAAAGAGGAGGTTTATTGTGATAAAAAAACCAGTTATAGCTTTTGTCGAAAGTGAATCACGCCGTGTTTTTGAAGATGATAATCCCGATCGCGATGCCCTTGCTTACTTTTTAAGGGAACATTGTGGTTGTACTGTTTTAATATATAGGCATGATGATAACTTAAGAGATGATCTTCTTAAATTAAAAGAGCTATACGAACTTAATCAGCTTATCTTAGTTATTGTTAAACAGTTGGAGTATTACGATCAGCATACACCGGTTATTCAAGTTGTTCGCCAGAATTTTTCTGCCGATTTTCCTATTGTGGTAATTCCAGAGGGTTGGGAAGGAGATAGGTTTAAAGGTGTTGATGGAGATGACAGAATTTATATTTTCGATCACTTTGATACAGGCTTGATAGACTTGGTAAAAGATTTGGTTTCAAAATCAAAACCTGTGCAAGGCTGGTTGGGTGCGGATAATAATGATTATGTTACCCTTCAAGAGCAATTAAATACGGCCTATCAAAGCCACGCGACCGATGAAAGTGTTTTAGGCACAGCTAGCTTAAATGACATGACCGTCGCCGAAGCCTTGCGCATAAGGTTGTTACCCTCGGAACTTATAGAGGAAGAATTTGATAAAACTTTAGAGCCAAAAGAAAAGAAAGAGATTGTAATTGAACCTGGGACCTATAAAGAGGATTTTGAGAAGATTCGGACAATGGATAATAATGCTCGCAAATCTTTCTTCTTGTCTTTAATGCGTGCGCGCGGAGAAGAACCTGGGCCAGGGGGAGTAGGTGTTTTTGTTGTCGGGATAGGTCTTGGTGATAATGTTAATGGTTTTGCGATAGATCCTATAACGCTTGAAAGTTTAACAACTTATCGTTTTGGATTACACAATTATGCCGGAGATTTACTAGGCCATAGAGTTATAGGCATCGAAGCTTTGAAAAAGAGGGAGCACTCGTATGACACAGAGGAAGAAGATATCTGGGATATAAAAAGGCGTTTGATAACAGGTTTGGTTTTTTTGGAAATCAGTGGTTTTACAACCCCGATACTCCAACTCTTTGATTTGAAAGGCGTAGAGACTAGGTATATAAAAAAAGTTGCCGAATTTATCATTAGGCAACAAAAGTTTATACCCGTAGACTATGACTGTAAGTTAGTATGTTGATATTTGTGGATAGGCCGGAATTCAAAAGAATATCCGGTCTTTTTGTTATAAATTTTGGAATAAACATTTTGGTTGGTATCATACTTGAATGAGTCATAGAATCTATTTAGATTATGCTGCAGCTACCCCTTTGGATAATCGTGTAAAAGAGGTCATGGACGAGTATCTATCACACGGAGGTGCGAATCCTTCGGGTTTGTATCACGAAGGTAGGGAGTCGCAAAAAGCTTTGGGTGAGGCCAGAAAAACTGTGGCCAGTTTTGTTGGTGCAAAACCCCACGAAATTATTTTTACTTCTAGCACGACGGAATCTAACAACATTGCAATTTTAGGTGTAGCGATGGCGAATAAACAAAATGGAATGCATGTTATTACTACAGAAACCGAACATGTTTCTGTTTTGAACCCATTTAAGCGTTTAGAAGAGTATGGTTTTGAAGTAACTTATTTACCAGTAGACGAATTTGGTAGTGTGTCGGCTGATCAAGTTAAAAAAGCTATAAGGCCGGATACTATTTTAGTATCTGTTATTTTTGCTTCTAACGAAATTGGGACGATCAATCCGATTAAAGAGATTGGAAATGGGATTAAGGGGAGAAAGGGGGTTAACGGGCTACCGTTATTCTTTAGTGACGCTGCTCAAGCCGTCCCGCATATAAAAATAAATATGGATAGTTTAGGTGTAGATTTAATGTCTTTTAGTTCCAGTAAAATATATGGCCCAAAAGGTGCATCGGCTTTATATATAAAGTCCGGAACAAAATTATCGGCTGTAATGGTAGGAGGTTCGCAAGAAAATGGTTTGCGCCCAGGCACGCAAGATGTTTCGGGTATTATTGGTTTTGCCAAAGCTATTAAAATAACTCAAGCCGAAGGGGAAAAGGAAGATGATAAATTGGCGGAATGGCGTGATAAGATTATTAAAGAAGTTAGACTGGCTTTACCAGAGATCTTGTTAAATGGTCACTCTCGCGAACGGCTTAGTAATAACATCAGCTTTTCTGTGTCGGCAGTTAAAGGGGAAGAATTGGTTATGGCTATGGACGAAGCTGGTTTTGCCATTTCCACGCGTTCGGCTTGTGACGCAAAAAATCCAACCCCGCCACATGTTATTAAAGCTATTGGCCGTACAGATGATGAAGCTTGGGGAACTGTTAGGATTACGTTGGGAAGATTTACCACAGAAGATGATATAAATAATTTTATAGAAGTTTTCATAGAGCAAGTTAAAAAATTAAAAAGTATTCACTAATATAACTAATCAGCGCTAATATGGCGAATTAAATTCATTAGCTATATTCGCGTCAATTCGTATATTGGCGAAAAATAATATGCATAAACCAACAGAATTTAATTTAGGCGAATTAAATGGAATTTCGGCTAAAACCAACGAAATACACGAAAAAAAGCTTTACGTGGGTTACGTAAATAAAAGAAACGAAGTAGAGGAGAAGCTTTCTAAAATAACCCCAGAAGAATTAACTGCCGGAAACCAAGTATATTCTTATTTACGTGGTTTAAAAGAAGGCGAAACATTTGCGGCTAACGGCATGATACTGCACCAAATGTTTTTTAGTATTTTGGGTGGTAATGGTGATGCGGCCGGTACAAAAATTTTAAGTGCTATAGAAAAGGAATGGGGTAGTTTCGAAAACTTTAAAGCTATGTTTACAGCTTCGGCGATGGCGGCACGTGGTTGGGCAATATTGTGTTGGGATTTTTCCGATATGAAGTTGCATATTTATACGGCCGATGCTCAAAACCAAGGCGGTGTTTGGAATTGTACTGTGGTTCTTAACGTAGATGTTTACGAACACTCTTACTTTTTAGATTATGGTTCCGACCGTAAGGCTTATTTGGAAGCATTTTTTAAAAATATAAATTGGAATAAAGTTGATCAATTGTATGGTCAAGTAGCAAATATAAACTAATGAATCCCGTTAGAAGCCGCGATCGCAATGAATTAGCAGTAAGAATATTTATATTATCAAATATTATCAATCAAATAATTTTGCAGATTAAGATCATTGATCGCGATCTGCTTCTAACGGGATGAATATTAAAGTAAATCAAAAATTACCAAACTTTATTGGTAAAAATCATCTTGGGCAAGATATTAATTTAGCTAAATTTGTTGGCGAAAATAATATTGTTTTATATTTTTACCCAAAAGATGACACATCTGGGTGCACACTAGAGGGTATAGAATTCTCGGGGTTTATTAAAGATTTTAAAAAACAAAATACTTTGGTTTTTGGTATGAATCGCGATAATTTGGATTCACATATTAGGTTTTGTAATAAACACAACATTCATTTACCGCTACTTTCCGATGTAAATGGTGAATATGGTCAGAAGTTGGGTGTATTAAAAGAAACTGGTGGGTTTATGCGTACAACTGTTTTTGTTGGGCGTGACGGCAAGATAAAACATATTTGGGAAAATGTTAAAGCCAGTGGCCATGCTAAGGAAGTTTTAGGTAAGGTAAAAGAATTTGAACACAATGCTCAAAAGAAACTGTCTTTAGGAAAAGATTCGGGTTCTACTAGAAGAAGTTATACACAACCCGCTCAGAAATCTGCTTCAAAATCTAAATTTAAATAAATTGTGTTATAATACAATTAATTAAATTTTTTATAATTAAATAAAAATGAACAAAAACTTTTTCCTTACACTAACGGCTTTGGCTGTTATGACTACACTTGGTTACGCCGCTTATACCAATGGTAGTGTTACCGATCTAGGTAATGTTATTAATAATCAATTAAGCGGAATAACATCGGTTGGTAGTAATTATTTAGGAGCTTTGGTTACAACTACAACTCCAGCAGGTAGGCCGGCTTTGAGTATATCTTCATTACCTAATCAAAAATCCGTAAATATATTGCCTGCTCAAACAGGTGTTGTTTTTGGTAGCTATGTTTTAGATGCCAGAAAATCTAGCGAAGATATTTCTGTTTTTAATTTAACCTTTTCGCCAACTGTCTCTAATGGTGGATACGCCGACGATATAAGAAATTGCCAACTTATTTCCGAGAACAATGCTTTAATTTCCGATCAAGTTGGAACCTTGCTTGGAGCCGACGTATCTTTTAGATTGCGCAACGATAATACAGACCCAGGCAATCCTTCTAGTTCTCTTGGTCTTTTAGTGCTTAAGGACTCAAAGAGCGTTGTAAGTTTAAAATGCGATGTGGCTTCTAAACCAAATTCAGCTTCTGGTGCCACTTTTAAGTGGACGGTTAAGAAAGCAAGTAACGATGTAGATAGTGCTATTGGTTTATTTTCTAATAAAGCTGCTTCGGTAAGTATTTCATCTCCTCTAAGTCCAACTACAACTTTACGTACAGCAGGTGATTTAGCTGTGTCTTTAGATTCTTCTTCTCCAGTTGGTAGGGAATTATCTTGTGGTATGTTTAATAATGAAATGTTGCGAGTAAAAATGTCTAGCAGTTTTGAAGATGTTTATGTTAAAAAAATTAATTTAATGTTATCTGGTACGGCCACATCTAATTCTGTTACTCGTTTTACTTTGTATGATGGTAATAGTTCTGTAGTTATAGGTGAAGGTGCTTTTGGAACAAATAAAACAGGCGAAGTTGTTTTAGCTGGACAAGGTTTTTTGGTTCCAGCCTTAACATCTAAAGAATTGAGTGTTCGAATCGATATTCCTAAAGATACTGCTAACAATCGTTGCCAAGTGGGTAAGACAGTTGGGATTGATTATATAAGCGCTCAAGCGGTAGGTGCTACTACAGCAAACAGTGTTGTTGCAACAAGGCAAAACACAACCAAAATTTCTGGCAAGAAATCAACATTAGCTAAATAATTTAATCTAATTTACAAAAGCCTCCGATACAATCGGGGGCTTTTTAATTTTTCTAAAGAGAATATAATCAAACTAAATGAGAGTTCTTTTAAAAAAGGAGGACGTAAATGAAAATATTATTTTTGCGAAGGCGGTTTTTTCTTGTAAGAAAAGTAATACTAAAAAGAAAAAGGCATGTTGTTTTAGAAAATGAACCGCCTAATTGGAAAAAAGCAGGCGAATCTTTTCAAAGATTGATCAGGAAAAACCGAGACGAAATTATAAGACTTTGTGATGCTAGAACCTACAGAGACCTCTATATTGAAGATGGTATAGAACCACCTTGTTGATTTAAGTGGTTTACGCTAGAATATTTTTCATAGATTTTTGCGTTCTGCCTTTAATCCTTAACAAGGGGAATAGAGGATGGAATAAGGACTACAGGGGAAGTTTAAAGCCGCTGCGGGGTTATGAATTGCCGAAAGAGGAACGCAAAATCTTAAGGAGGGTGAACCTGCCCTCTTTTTTTAATTCCCAGAAGAACAACTTTGACTATCGCCTCATTGCAAATATTCGGCGATAAAAATCAATGGTCAAAGTTGTCTTACTGGGTTTGCTCCACTATAGAATAGTTGTTAAAATTCGTGTATGAGTTTGAAGCTTTTAAAGATTGGTTTAGGTTCTGTTTTTTTTCTTTCTCTTATTTCACTTGTTACTATAATTTTTTTAATAAATCCTTATAATGCTAGTAGTTTAAATTTATCTCTTTTTTCTGGTGTTATTTTCTTGTTATTTTTTAGCCTATTTTCATGGCTTGGTTTTTATGTTAGAAAAAGGTTTATAACAGAGGATAGTTTTAGACGTATTTTAAAAATGGCATTTAGGCAGGGTTTTCTTATTTCCGTTATGCCCGTTGTTTATTTATGGCTAAGTCATTTTAATTTATTGAAAGTTTGGACAGTTATTCCGGTTTCACTGCTGATATTAGGTATAGAGTATTATTTTATAATGCGACACCAATATACGAATTCACTCGAATGACACGAATATTAATTCACTCACCCGAAGCAGAATCATTAAGAAAGGCACTGGATTTAAAAGCAGATGCCGAAAGTTTGCGTATGAAGCGTTTTTTAGAAATGCCGGATCTTTCTCGCTTGTCTGGAAGCCCCATAAATGAAATTGTTCAAAATATTTTAAAAAACCCAAGTTTCAAAGAATTCGATACTATAGAGGTTCCAGAAATAGTGCCAGTTAGTATAAGTTTTGATTTATTTGATTTTCCTGCCGATCATCCTACTCGTTCAAAATCCGATACTTATTATCTAGACGACAAAAACATTTTACGCACACAAACCACTGTAATGTGGTACTACCATCTAAATAATGAAGGAGTAAAAGAAAAAATTGAAAAAAAAGAAGCTGTGGGTTGTTTTTCTTTTGGCAAAGTTTACCGCAAAGATGAAATTGACCGCCGGCATATGAATGTGTTTCATCAAATAGACGGCTGGTATCTTGTACCGAAAGATCAAAAAATAATAACGAAAGACGATTTGCAAGAAGTTTTGGCGAATATTGCTGTGGCGGCTTTTGGCCCTGATGTTAAATATCGTTTTAATCCAGATACTTTTCCTTATACCGATCCAAGTTTAGAAATGGAAATAGAGCGCGATGGAAAGTGGATAGAAATTTTGGGTAGCGGCGTGGTTAAAGGTAGTGTTTTAGACAAACTAGGCGTAGATTCAAATGTTTATAATGGCTGGGCTTTTGGTTTTGGTTTAGAACGTTTAGCTATTGTAAGTATGGATTTACCAGATATACGTTTGCTTTGGTCTAGCGATGAAAGAGTTAAACGCCAATTAAAACTAGGTAATAAATTTAAAGAAGTTTCAAAGTTTCCGCCCATTACACGCGATATCTCTTTTGTAGTTGATAAAAC